>NZ_JBHIOH010000018.1:0-129148 GCF_042195375.1 Bartonella sp. CL100XZDX
ATAGATTTTTCCCGTTTTGTGGACGCCGTAGAGAATAGCTTCTCACATCTTAAAAGATGGTTAACAAAAAGTTAGAACATCTTAGAATTAGAGACCCTTTGGACCTCTGGTTTTGCTAAAAAACCACTCCGAAAAGAACTCTTGATTCGTAATAATTAGAGAGACGTGTTGCAAAATCCTATTCCCTAACTTTTATTTACGCGTCCCTCACTGTAAAAAATATATGAAGAATCAATAAATTATTTTGGATAAAAAAGCATATGGTGCCCCCAGAGAGACTCGAACTCCCGACCCCCTGATTACAAATCAGGTGCTCTACCAACTGAGCTATAAGGGCGTAACCATGTAGGGATTAGCACAAACTCACAAAAAGGAAAATAGAAAATTATCAAATTTTGTGCATATTAAGTGAAAACTATATAATAAATAAAAATAACTAACTTATTTCCTCTTTTACCACTTTTTACAGCAAGGTTGGCACTATCCTTATGTTGATATCTTATAGAATCTTTTATAAGAATGCACTATTTTGCTATCAAATTACGAATCTGAAGACTTTGATTGATGAGAAAGGTATTTTTCAAGCCAGTGAATATTATAATTACCATCAGCAACATCTTGATTATTAATAAGATCGCGAAAAAGAGGTAGTGTAGTTTTTATCCCATCGACGACAAATTCATCTAAAGCACGCCGTAAACGCATCATACATTCTAAACGGGTACGTCCATGAACAATCAGCTTTCCAATCATGCTATCATAGTACGGAGGGATACGATAACCTGAATAAGCGCCTGAATCAACACGAATCCCTAAACCTCCAGGTGTATGAAAATGTGTAATGGTTCCAGGTGATGGCGTAAAGTTAATAGGATCTTCTGCATTAATACGGCATTCAATGGCATGACCAGAAAAACAGACTTCATCTTGTGTCACTGAAAGCTTACAGCCTGATGCAATATGGATTTGTTCATGGACTAAATCTATACCTGTAATTGCTTCAGTTACAGGATGTTCTACTTGTAAACGTGTATTCATTTCAATAAAATAAAATTCGCCATTTTCATAAAGAAATTCAATAGTACCAGCTCCACGATATCCAAGTTTGGCACAGGCATTTGCAACAATACTTCCAATTTTTTTCCGTTCTGTTTCATTAAGTGCAGGTGATGTAGCTTCTTCCCATACTTTTTGATGCCGTCGTTGAAGTGAACAATCGCGTTCTCCTAAATGAATAGCATTTCCCGCACCATCACCTATGACTTGAATTTCAATATGACGGGGTTTTTCTAAATATTTTTCTATGTAAACAGCGTCATCACCAAAAGCAGCTTTCGCTTCTGAACGTGTTGTTTTGAGAGCTATAGAAAATTCTTGTTCAGAATGAACAACCTTCATACCACGTCCACCACCACCGGCAGAAGCTTTGATAATAACTGGATAACCAATTTCACGAGCAGTGCGTAAAGCATCTGATTCTTCAGTGACGGCCCCATCTGAACCGGGAACTACAGGAATACCAAGTTTTTGGGCGGTTTTCTTTGCTTCGATTTTATCTCCCATGATTCGGATATGAGTAGCTGTTGGACCGATGAATGTAATATCATGGGCTTCTAGAACATCCGCAAATTTTGCATTTTCAGAAAGAAAGCCATAACCTGGATGAACAGCATCAGCTCCTGTAATTTCACAAGCAGCAATAATTTGCTGAATACTCAAATAAGAATCGCGAGCGGGAGGAGGTCCAATACAAACACTTTCGTCAGCAAGACGAACATGCATTGCATCTGCATCAGCGGTAGAGTGAACAGCCACGGTTTTTATGCCAAGTTCTTTACATGCACGTAAAACGCGAAGAGCAATTTCTCCCCGATTAGCAATGAGGATTTTTCGAATCATGGTTGCCCCTCGTTTTATTCAACAATAATAAGTGGTTCACCAAATTCAACAGGTTGACCATCTTTGACAAGAACAGTGGTTACTGTGCCTGAGCGTGGTGATGAAATTTGATTCATTGTTTTCATGGCTTCAATAATAAGTAATGTCTCCCCTTCAGAAACATTTTGTCCTACTTCTACAAAAGGTTGCGCGCCTGGTGAAGGTGCAAGATAAGCTGTTCCAACCATGGGAGAGGTTATTGTGTTTTTTGATTTATCTTCTTGGATAGATTGTATAGGAGCTTCAGCTGTTGGAACTGGAGAAGATGTTACAGAAAAAGTAGGAGTAGAAACAGGAGCATAGATTGCTTGCTCAGAAGAAATTAAGGTATTTTGGCGTGAGACACAAATACGAAGCTCCCCTTGTTCAACTTCAATGTTCGTTAAATTTGTATCATTCAAAATTTCAGCAAGATCACGAATAATTTTCGTATCAATTGCGGTTTTTGCCGAATCCATTTTTTTTGTTGTCATTTTATTTCTAACTCCTTGATCAATGAAGATCGTCATTATCTCATTTTATGACCGAATATCTCTAGATTAGGGATGACATCTTTTGAGGCTTTAAAGATTTTTATTTCCTTTAAATTATTATACTTTGCAATTTAAAACTCGTATCTGCTTTACGCAAAATTGCACTTATAAGCCTGTTGTCAAAAAAGAGAAAGCATAAAATTACCTCATTTACAGTATTCTTTCTAAAACGGATCAGGAATTCACTGTGTATTGTCTATCGCTTGTTTTAGAATATCTTGTTTGGCTGCGCCAATGAATATTTTATTACCAATGATGTAAGAAGGTGTTCCCGTAATATGAAGTGTAGAGGCAATTTGAATATTTTCTTTAAAAGCGTTTTGCAGAGTGGGATCTTTTATTGCATTACGTAGTTTTTTTTCATCTGCTCCTAATGAAACAGCTACTTTAATAGCTTTAGCTTCATTTGCACGACCCTGATACATTAAAAGCGTTTTGTGTAACTGAGGATATTTCTCTGGAAATTGTTTTCGAAATGCGTAGGCAACAGTATGGGCTGCCATAGAATCAGAGCTTAAAATTGGTAAATCCTTGATAATAACCTTTAAATCTGGATATTCTTTTATCAAGTCTTCTATATTTGAATAGGAAATTTTACAATATCCACAGTTGTAATCAAAAAAATTGACAAGCACTCTTTTACCATTTGGGTTTCCCAAAACAGCGTCATGAGGAGAATGAAAAATTTCTTTTTCTAATAAATGAATGACAGAAGTTTGTTTTTGGTTTTCGTATTCATTCTGTTTTTCCAGCTTATCTTGAAGAATAAGCTGCATTTCAATCATAATTTCTGGATGAGTAAGAAGGTACTCTCTGACAATTTGTTGAATATGATGAGAATCAGTATGTGGTATCATTTTTTCTTTAAGCTTAGATAAAAAGCTAGAATCTTCCAAAAGTTGTGTTTTAAGCTTTTCTAAGCTTAAATTATTTGCTGTTTTTGAGTGTGATGTTGCGTTTGATAAAGAAGGTAAAAAGATTAAAATACTCGACATAACTGGGACTAAAATTTTTGAAAGAAGTGTTATTTTCGAGTTTTGAGAGTGATAATTCATCTGTATACCTTCACATTTTCTAGGGTGTCATTGAGTGAACTATAGGAAAAGCGCTCTCTATGTGCAATAAAGCATTTAGCTATAGTGTGTCTTTAAGAATGAGAAAAAACATCAATTTTTCTCTAAAAAGATTTCATATGATGAACCTTGGTTTGGCAAGGATTATGTTTTGTAAAAGATAAAAAAAATCTCTTTAATTTGTCAAATGTTGTTTTGATGTATAAGGATATCAAAAGCTTTTTGTGCGTGTTTATTTTAGGAAAAAGTACGTTGATAATACAATGAAGAACACTTGTATTATTTTTTCCTGTTGCTTTATTGAGTACTGAGAAAAAAATTAAATAATGAAAAGTGAAATTATGAAAACCACAACACATTATGAGCTGTTTATCATTGGGGGAGGGATAAACGGGTGTGGATTGGCAAGAGATGCAGCAGGACGCGGTTTTAAAGTGGGATTGGCTGAAATGAACGATCTTGCATCTGGGACCTCAAGTGCGTCAACAAAGCTTATTCATGGTGGGCTTCGTTATCTTGAACACTATGAGTTCAAACTTGTTCGTGAAGCATTGAAAGAACGCGAGATCATTTTACGCATGGCTCCACATATTGTGCGTCCTTTGCGTTTTCTCCTTCCTTATCATAAAGAATTGCGCCCTGCTTGGATGTTGCGTTTTGGACTTTTTATTTATGATTATTTAGGGAATTGGAATCAGAAATTGTGGCGCAGTAAAACGATTAATTTTTCACAAAAATTTTGCTCTACACTGAAGAAAGAATATCAGAGAGGTTTTGAATATTCTGATGCAAGAGTAGATGATGCGCGTTTAGTTATTGGCAATGCGCGTGATGCAGAAAAGAGGGGAGCTGATATAAAAGTACGAACAGAAGTTCTCTCTTTAAAAAAAGAAGACAATAAATGGCGTATCTTTCTTCAAGACAAGTTAAGTAGCAAAGAATATAGTGTCACAGCTTCTTATGTCGCGAATATGACAGGACCTTGGATTGATCATGTTTTGGCAAGCATATTAGATTGTAAAGAACATCCAGCAGTACGGCTTGTTAGAGGTTCTCATATTTTGGTTCCCAAGCTTTATACTCATGATCGTGCTTATATTTTTCAAAATGGTGATGGGCGTATTATATTTGCTATTCCGTATCAAGAAGAGTTTACCTTGCTTGGAACAACAGATTGTAATTATCAAGGAGATCCGGCTGACGTTCATATTACTGAGACAGAAATTGATTATATTTGTGCAGCAGCCAGTGAATATTTCATACAACCAGTGTTGCCTGAAACGATTGTCTGGTCTTACTCTGGAGTTCGTCCACTCTATGATGATGGAGCTTCAAAAGCACAAGAAATTACGCGCGATTATGTTTTAAAAGAAATGGGAACAGGAACAACACCAAAGATTCTTAATCTTTATGGTGGAAAGATTACAACTTATCGTAAGTTGGCTGAAGATGCGATGAAATTTGTTGAAAAAGAGCTTGGTAAAAAGGGAGCATCATGGACGGCTAAGGCAGTACTTCCAGGGGGTGATTTTCCCTATAACAAATTAGATACAATCGAAAATAGGATTGCTCTTTTGATGCCAGATTTAGATGCTTTTACACATCGCAGGCTTGCACGCTCCTACGGTACGGAAGCATTGGTGATCTTTGCACATGGTAAGGCAAATAAAGGAAAAAATTTTGGACATGGGCTTTATGAAGTAGAAGTAAAATGGTTGATGGAAAAAGAATGGGCTAAAGTATGTGAAGATGTGTTATGGCGTCGTTCAAAACTGGGTCTCCTATTTAATGAACAAGAGGTTGATACTCTTTCTTCCTATATGCAAAGCCAACAAGAGATTGAACAACTTTTATGATCATTTCATTTTACAGATTTTATCTGCAATATTGTAAAATATTTTCCTTAAAGAGATACTGATATCAATCATAGATATTAAAAAGGCAATGGCTGTCTATACTCTGATTTTAGTTTTTTTTTGCAAGAATCATAACAAGAATCATAAAATGGCAAAATTAGATAGAATATTTAGGATGAAATTTGTCTATCTTATAAAGTGAAATTCAAGAATGTTATCAAGAATAACTCATTGAGAAAAAATGATTTATAATTAGATTCATGTGAAATAAGGATTTTTATTCTTTCTTTAGGAGAAGATAAAGATACTTTCTGTAGCATTTATTTGCACAATAAGTTAAAAAATCTAAAGAAAATTAAATCTATTATAAAAAATTGTATAATGTGTTAGTTTAGCATTTATTATCTTAAATGCTGTGCTAAATCATGTAAGGATGGAGGCTTGATGAGCGTAAGAAGAACTTGTAAATGAGTTTTTTATATTATGGTGAAAATCTTCTTTTTTCATGTTTATATACCTGAACACTAATCTATGAGAAATGCGATATTGTGTTTTATCATGATTGATTGTCGTAAACTTTGATATCAATTGAAAATAATGAACTGTTATTATACTCATGATAGTATAAGAGAATAAAACTTTCTATAAACTAAAAGTAAGTATTTTTCTATGTATAAAGAGAGAGCTATAGGGACATGAGAGTAATACCCTCATGATATTTTACAACCTTCCATCGCCTATAAAATTTGCAGTAGCACCAATGTTGGACTGGACAGACCGACATTGCAGGTTTTTTTATCGTCTTTTAACGAAAAAAGCTCTCCTTTATACGGAAATGATGGTAGCAGATGCTGTCATTCATGGTGTTCGCGAACAATTGTTGGCTTTTAGCGATAAAGAACGTCCAGTTGCATTACAACTAGGGGGGGCTGATCCGAAAAAGTTAGCAGAAGCTGCACGAATTGCTGAGGATTTTGGCTACAACGAAATAAATCTTAATGTCGGGTGCCCATCAAATCGTGTTCAAGCAGGTGTCTTTGGGGCTTGTTTGATGCTACATCCAGACATTGTGGCAAATGCCGTGGAAGCGATGAAACGAGAGGTTACTATACCTGTAACTGTCAAATGTCGGATTGGAGTGGACGAACAAGATGAAGAGTTAGCGTTAGATCTTTTGGCTAATCAGGTTTGGAATGCTGGATGTGATGCGCTCTGGATACATGCACGCAAGGCATGGCTGCAAGGATTGAGTCCGAAAGAAAACCGTAATATTCCGCCCCTTAATTATGAAAGAGTTTACAAATTAAAACGTAAATATCCTCATAAATTCATTGGGATAAATGGTGGAATTAAATCGATTGATGAGATCAAAGAACACTTAACTTTCTGTGATGCTGTCATGGTTGGTCGCCAAGTTTATCATAATCCAGCTTTGTTAAAACATATTGATTTTGAACTCTATGGTGAGACGCAAAATAATCTGAGTGAGAGTGATCTTATTGAGGTTATGTGTGATTATGCAGCTCGACATATTGCATCGGGGGGGCGGCTTTCTCATGTGACACGTCACATGATTGGTTTATTTCATGGGCGGGGTGGGGCACGTCGATGGAGGCAAATATTATCAAATGATGCGACAAAACCAAATGCAGATATATGTATTTTAAAAGAAGCTTTTTATGCTCTCATTTAATAATAGCCTAATAATTAACATATATTAAAGTTGAGATCCTTTGCGTTTGGATGTCTTTGCTATAATTTTGATCTCTTCAATTTTATAAGTTTTTGAAAGTTTATAACTTTTATTATGCATAAGAATTGTTGGAATGTATATATTAAACGGCATGCTGATTATGCCTATTAAATAAAAATAGGTTAAGGGTATCACTGTAAAGGTAATCATAAGATATTAATAACATTTTGAATCTTGCACGTTTGTTATTAGGGTTGAAAATAGAATGTAGAAATTATTGCTTTCATAGTATTTAACATTTTTAAAGCACTGTTAAAAAAACAATAAATTATTCATATCCTGTATATATGACGGGATTTTCATAAACATTGTAGATTTTAAAAGGTATCCTTATGACCGCTAGTCCATTTGATGATTTTCGTGCTTTGCTTACAAATTTACCTGTTGCTGATGAGTTTTCTATAATTTTGGCAAAAAAACGGCAAAAAGACTTAACAAAAGAGCAAGGAACATTAGGAAAACTAGGAGATATTGCTGTTTGGTATGCGGGGTGGAGGGGTACAGAAAAACCTATCGTAACGAGACCTTTGGTCGCTATTTTTTCTGGAAATCATGGTATTGTAGAGGAGAATATTACACCATTTCCACAATCTATGACACAAAAAATGGTAGAAAATTTTGCCTCTGGTGGAGCTGCTATCAATCAAATTTGTATTGCTTATGATCTTGGATTAAAAATATTTGATTTAGCATTGGAATATCCAACAATGAATATTACGAAGGATGCCGCAATGGATGAGCGGAGTGCGGCTGCTACAATGGCATTTGGAATGGAATCCATTGCGGGTGGAACAGATCTTTTATGTATTGGAGAAATGGGAATTGGAAACACAGCAATAGCTTCAGCTTTATGCTTAGCATTGTTTGGAGGGGAAGTGGAAGAATGGACAGGAAATGCTATGGAATCAGAAGGTGATTTTTATCAGCGTAAAATTGCAGCGGTTAAGACAGCCATTTCTTTGCATAAGGATTATTTTAATGATCCTTTTGAGATAATGCGTCGCTTAGGAGGACGTGAAATTGCTGCTATGGTTGGTGCTATTTTAGCAGCAAGAATAGAAAAAATACCTGTTATTTTAGATGGTTTTGTGGCAACAGCAGCTGCAGCGGTCCTTTATAAAATGCATCCAAAAGCTCTTGATCATACCCTTGTTGGACATGTTTCTTCTGAGACAGCTCATCGTAAACTTTTAAAAAAAATTGGCAAAGAACCACTTCTAGATTTGGGGATGCGTCTTGGTGAAGGGACAGGAGCAGCTATGGCAGCTGGTATTGTCAAAGCTGCTGTTTTAACACATGCACAAATGGTCGTTTTTCAACAAGAAAGTTTGAATGCCTAAAAGATCATGAGACGGATATAAAAATCTTAAGAGTTTTGTTCATGCGTCTTGTCGTGTAATTTAATATAATTAAGTGGAAGTTCCGTTGTATATTTAATCTGTTCCATTGCGAAAGAAGATGAGACATCACGGATATCAATTTTAGAAATTAATTTTTTATAAAAAAGATCATAAGCTTCAATGTTGGGCACAACAACACGCAATAAATAGTCAATATCTCCACTCATTCGATAAAATTCAATGACTTCACGGAATTCTTGCACAATTTTTGAAAAACGCTTAAACCATTCATGACTATGTGTGTTTGTGCGAATAGACACAAAAACAGTGACGTGTGCGTTTACTTTTTCAGGAGAAAGAACAGCAACACGACGCTGAATGACGCCATCTTCTTCAAGTTTTTGAATTCTACGCCAGCAAGGAGTGGTCGAAAGTCCCACTTTTTTAGCAATATCAGCAACAGAAAGTGTCGCATTTTCTTGCAAAAGATGTAAAATTTTTCGGTCAAGACGGTCCATATTTATTCTCAATATTTTAATTTATAAAAATTTACGCACTAAACAACGCAGATATACAATAAGCTCATCATTAAACCATGGATTTTTCTGTAACCAAGAAGTATTTCGCCATGATGGATGAGGCAAAGGCATAACATTATAGCCTCGAGGTTGGGGAATGGAAAGAATATTTCTCCAATCACCAACAGTTGCAGAAACGGTTTTATATTTTAATTCTGTAATGTGCCACTTTTGCGCATAACTGCCAATAGCAAGAACAAGCTTTATTTGAGGCATCGCTTGAAATATCTTTTCATGCCATATTTCTCGACATTCACGTCTTGGTGGTAAATCAGCTTTATTTTTGTCATAGCCTGGAAAACAAAATCCCATAGGAACAATAGCAAAAAGAGATCTATTATAAAATTCTTCTTTCGTGACACCCAGCCAATTACGCAATTTTTCGCCAGAACGATCATTAAAAGGGATAGAAGTTTCATGGACACGCAACCCTGGTGCTTGGCCTGCAATTGCAATCGAAGCGGTATCGGATAAATAAACGACAGGGTTTGGTTCATGAGGAAGAGGAGGAAAATAATGGGGTTGTTGGACGCAAACACGACAGGAATAGATCTCTTTTTCAAGTTTGATAATTTGGCTACATTGTTTCATTGGTAAATAAAATTAAAAAATATTTTTCTTATTCTGTGCGAGGATTTGCTTTGCGCCATTCTTTTGGTCGTTGAAAACTTGATGCCCATATTCCTTTCTTTTTCTTTCTAGCTTCTTGCTCTTCTTTAGGATATTCATAATAATTTACAGCCCAACCATTATGTACAAGTGTTGCGTTGATATTGCTAACTTGTTTTGTTTTACATGTTGCAAGAATACGGCGATATTTATCTGTTTTTTTCCAGTGACATGTAACAGTTTGATTTTTTAATAGTTTTTCTAAATATTTTTTTGCCTCAAGCCCACAAGGGTAGCGCGCTTCCTTTTTTCCACAAAATTGGTGGAGTTCAGGAGCATCAATTCCAGCTAGTCGAATCTTAATTGAAGAAATCATAATGGTATCGCCATCAATGATTAATGCATTTCCTTCAACAGTGTTTTGAGAAGAAAATTTTTCTTTTTGAGGCAACAGCTGAGTTTTCTTAAAATAAGTTGACATAATGATAAGAATGCTAGCAGCGACAAAAATACTGAAACCGATAACTTTTAGATTAAAGCTTCTTAGATTAAAATGAGAAAAAGATTTTTTCATGAAATAAAGAAACTGCTAACATTATTATAACTCTATTTTAGTATTGTTTATAATTGACCCGAGAAACTTTATTCATATGACGAAACAGTGTTTCGTTTTAATGACAAAATTTTCATTAGATATCACAATAATCAAATACTCATACAGAATATATATATAAGCAACTTAAATAATAAATCAACTTATCCAAATCCGTACAAAACATACAAAGTTTAAAGTAAACTTTTTAAACTTAAGGAAATAAAAAAACACCCCTCAAAAAATAACTTTGAAGAGCAATACTCCAACATTTCTTTTGGAGTATAAAATCTATCAATTTAATAATAATTTTATTTATTTAATTTTTGTTTCTTTAAATTCAACGTGCTTTTTTACAACTGGATCATATTTACGCTTGCTCATTTTATCTGTCATTGTACGGCTGTTTTTCTTTGTTACATAGAAAAAACCAGTATCTGCAGTTGATAAAAGCTTGATCTTAATGGTTGCTGCTTTAGCCATAATGTAAATACCCTATTTATACTGAAAAAATATTATTTCTGTCAAAACTTATTTCCGACATCATCAGATTTTCCGGCAACACTACGGATGTTCTCAAAAAAGTCAAGAGCTGATTAATTTTCTCATAAGTTGGACAAACACCAAAATGACATATAAACCGAAAAAAACAGCCATGGCTATTGAAAAACCAAAGTGTTTAAAGATATCCATGGATTTTCCGATAAAGGTCGGTCCGATGAGCATACCAATTCCATAACAAAAAATAAAAGCAGAATTAGCAGCAGCAAGCTCTTGCCCCTTGAGACGGGCTCCTAAATGTGCAAGACTAATTGTATAAAGGCTCGCTGATACACCACCCAGAAAAAACAAATCAAGCATCAGAATCCATGGATATTGAAGAATCCATGGTACTATAAAAGTTCCTAAAAAACCTAAAATAGCGCAACTCATCAGCGGGTAGCGTCGATCTTTGGCGTAGTCGCTTATAATGCTGATAGGAATTAAGAGGAAAATATTCCCAAGTGCAAGGGTTGCCATAAAATGTGCTGCTTCATTCTCATTATAACCAATGGATAAACTAAAGGGTATTATAAGAGTTAATACGCCCATTTGAATGGCCCCGTAAACAAGGACCGCCATCATTGCACTTGGAACGTGAAAAAGATAACGAAAAAATGGCATATATTGATTTTTTTGAAATTCTGGACTTAATTTCCAAGCGGTAAGAATTGGTATAGTAGCAAGTATAATAAGGCTATATCCAACAGCAAAAGGAATAAATCCTTGTGTTCCCACTTTTGCTAGCAGCGTTAGACCTATTATAAACCCTAATCCTAAGACAATAGCATAAATAGAAAGGATCAAACCGCGTTTTTTGGGGGGAGCATAACTGTTGATCCAAAACTCTGATAGGATAAACATAACTGTCATGCTGAAATGTAATATAAACTTTAAAATAAACCAAATCCATATGGGATCAAAAAAATAGAATCCTAAAAAACTTAAAGATCCTATCGCCATCATAAGCAATATTGTTTGAGCGATTCCTAAGCATAAGGCAATTCGAGACGTAAAAATAGCTGCAATAATTGTGGCGATTCCACCAACTGTTCCACTATAGCCGATTGTACTGTTGGAAAGTCCTTTCTCTGCCATAAGAAGAGAGACAAGTTGTGTTCCCATTGCCAATGCTGTTCCAACAGTGCCAATGGTTGCAATAGCGGCAATAATTGCACGCAAAGAATTATTTTGAGAGTCAAAAGGTTTTTTTTTCATGAGAATGGCTTAAGGTACTCTTGTTTATTTAAACAATGAAAAGATGAGCTGAAATGAAAGGGAGCCAAAACTATCCTTTGCAGTTTCTCTCATTTTCTAAGTATAAAAAACTGCAAGATTTTTATATGGTTATTATAGACTTAACAATAAAATTTATCCTCTTGTATACTAAAGAAAGAAGATTGTACATATAAATATTATATAATATAAGTCATTTCTTAAATTGAATTTATTATTCATATTATATTCAATGGAGGGCAAGAAGCTTAATTTTTTCTTTTCCCATAAAAAGTATACTTTTGTTTTTTTAATTTGTTTTTATGGTAGGATGTCGGTGAAAATTTTATTGGACGAGGTTTTGTTAACAGTTCAAAGCATAAAGCGCCAGCAAAAGGTTGTACCGTTATAAGTTTTACTTCTACAACATCACTGAGCTGATAGCCTTTATGGCTACGCTGTCCTACAAGAACATGTTGTGCTTCATCAAAATGATAATAATCATTTTTAAGTGTAGAAATATGGACAAAACCATCTGTATTGAGTTTATCAAGTGAGATAAAAAGACCTGCTTTTGTAACTCCGGAAATGCGGCCTGTAAAAATACGACCGATTTTATTCGTTAAATAGTGAGCAACAAGCCGATCAATCGTTTCTCTTTCAGCCATCATTGCACGGCGTTCGTATAAAGAAACTTGCGTAGCAATTTCTGCAAGATTTTGTTCTTGTGTATCTGTTAATTGATCATTTCCTAATTTGAGAGCTTTAATGAGTGCTCGATGAATAATGAGATCAGCATAACGACGGATTGGTGATGTAAAATGTGTATAGTTCTGCAAATTCAAACCAAAATGGCCACTATTTTTAGGGTTGTACTCTGCTTGTGATTGTGAACGCAAAATAACTTGATTGACTAGTTCTTGTTGTTGAGTATGAGCGA
The DNA here is from genome assembly GCF_042195375.1 of Bartonella sp. CL100XZDX. NCBI lineage: Bacteria > Pseudomonadati > Pseudomonadota > Alphaproteobacteria > Hyphomicrobiales > Bartonellaceae > Bartonella > Bartonella sp. CL100XZDX. The sequence goes on from NZ_JBHIOH010000018.1 coordinate 12,968, forward strand.
CCTTTTCTAAAATTCTATTAAGGCGCGCTGAGGTAAGTTCGCTTCCGCGGGAGAGTGGTATCCCCAAACTTTGAAGAAAGCTCCGAAGTATTTCTTGCTTAGCAAGAGAAGGTTTTTCATGAATACGATAAATGAGCGGCTGGTGATGTTGTTTTAATGTTTCAGAAGCTGCAATATTAGCTTGTATCATAAACTCTTCAATTAAACGATGCGCTTCTAATTGTGTTTCACTCACAACATCTTTTATGCATCCATTTTGATCAAGAATAATCTTTTTTTCTGCAATTTCTAATTCTAGTGGTTGGCGACGATTTCTCGCAGCTTTAAGGCATGCATAGGCTTCCCATAAGGGGTGCAAAATGCTCTCAAAAAGAGGGGTTATTTTTTCATTTATATTACCTTCAATTGCCAATTGTACTTCTTGATAAGAAAGTTTGGCTCTTACACGAATCATAGTACGATGAAAACTATGTTTTCGTTTATTACCGTTTGCATCAAAAATCATACGAACGGCTAAAGCTGGTCTTTCTTTTCCTTCACGAAGAGAACATAAATCATGAGAAAGGCGTTCAGGTAACATTGGCACAACGGTATCGGGAAAATAAACAGAATTTCCACGTTTCAATGCTTCTTTATCTAAAGCGCTTCCTGTTTTGATATAGTAAGAAACATCTGCAATGGCCACAATAATAATCCAACCATCATTATTTGCTGGGTCTTTATCCTTGGTTGCATAAACTGCATCATCATGGTCTTTTGCATCTGGTGGATCAATTGTAATAAAGGGTAATTGTCGCCAATCTTCACGATTATCCATATTGGCAGCTTTGATATGTTTGGCTTGCTCAAGAACACTTTCAGGAAAAATATAAGGAATTCCTTTCGAAAGAAGCGCTATCATTGAGAGTGTTTTCTCACTCTTAATGTGCCCTAAAACATTCTTTATTTTTGCGCTCTTTAATCCGTAACCAGTATTTTTTTTTATTTCGACTTCAACGAGATCACCAATTTGAATCTTCATTTCTGGAGACATTTCAACAATGAGTTCATTGGTTTTGCGGTCTATAGGATCAAGGCGCCATTGATTATTTTCCAATTTTCGTACAATAGCAAATGCGCTTTTGGGAGATACATCAATTTTACGAATAATTCGTCCCGTATAAGGATGGCTTGAGCTTTCAGAATTTTTATTTCGAAAAACTTTTACAAGAATATGATCTCCAACACCAATATTACTTCCTGTTATGTGATGAAAAGAGTGTATTTCAATATTTGGCTTTGGAGAATCTTCCCATTCAAGAGGTTGTGCAATAAAACTTCCATCTTTATCACGTCCGCTAATTTTTACTAAAGAAACAGGGGGTAATTTTCCTTTGTTTATTGCTCTTTTGTGGTGTTTAGATATGAGATTTTGATCCTTTAACTCACGTAACATATCTCTAAGCCAGATACGAGAATCGCCTTTTAAGTTAAAAGCTTTAGCGATTTCTCGTTTACTTGAGTGGTTAGGATTCTCAATTATAAAGGAAAGGATTGCTTCCTTATTGGGAAAAGTTTTCCCCTTGAATGAAGAGAGAGATTTTATGTTTTTTTCACCTTTAGCCAAAATTTATGTCTCTTTTATTTTTGCTTTTGTTTTAGAAGAAGCTCTTTTTGAAGTTGTTTTTTTACTCGATGCTTTAGCCGATATAAGTTCTAGTGCCTCTGGAAGTGTTACACTAATGGGATCTTTATCTTTTGGCAATGTTGCATTAATTTTACCCCAATTGACATAAGGACCATAACGCCCGTTGCGCACGGTAATGGTTCCTCCTTCTGGATGCTCTCCTAATGTTGCCAATGCTTCAGGTGTTGTTCTGCTTTGCTTGGTTTTGTTTTCTTGTTGTTCTGCCAATACTGTAACAGCGCGATTGATACCAATATCAAAAACTTCATCTGCATGAAGAAGGCGCGCAGATTTTCCGTTATGGCTAAGATAGGGACCATATCGTCCAATCGTAGCCGTGATTATTTTTCCAGTTTCAGGATGAATGCCAATTTCACGGGGAAGGGATAGTAAAGCCAAGGCTTTATCAAGGGTTACATTTTCTGCCTGCCACTCTTTTGGTAGTCCTGCACGCTTAACTTCTTTGCTTTCACCAAGTTGAATATAGGGTCCAAACCGGCCATTGCGAAGAGAGATATCTTTTCCTGTTTCAGGGTCAATACCAAGTATAACAGGTTCATCATTGCGTACAGCTTCATTATCTTCTCCAGTATCTGTACCAAGTTGGCGTGTGTATTTACATTCGGGATAATTGGAACAGCCAACAAAAGCACCATAACGACCGAGTTTTAATGATAATTGACCATTTTTACAAAGAGGACAGGAACGCACATCACTTCCATCTTCGCGTTCAGGAAAGGCGAGAGGTGCTAATGTTACATTTAAAACATCAAGGACATTGGTTATACGGAGTTCTTGGATATTGCTAATAGATGCATTAAATCCATCCCAAAAATCCCTTAAGACGTCTTTCCAAGAAAGTTTGCCGTCAGATATAAGATCCAGCTTTTCTTCAAGATCTGCTGTGAAACCATATTCTACATAGCGATTAAAGAAATTTTCAAGAAAGGCCGTAACAATACGTCCCTTAGCATCGGGAATAAGCTTTCGTTTATCAATGACAATATATCCACGGTCACACAATGTCGCCAATGTGGAGGCATAAGTCGAAGGACGACCAATTCCTAACTCCTCAAGCTTTTTAATTAATGAAGCTTCAGAATAACGAGAAGGGGGCTCTGTGGTATGTTGTACGGATTCAACTTTTTCTTTTGTAAGTGCTTCACCAGTGTTTATTTGTGGTAAACGTGTTGTTTCATTTTCTTCATTATTTTCTTCGTCTCGTTGATCCGTGTAGACGGAAATAAAGCCATCAAAGCGAATAACAGATCCTGTTGCTCGTAGATTTGCACGGTTTTCTCCTTGCTGTGCTTCAATTTCAACGGTTGTACGTTCAATGTCAGCAGAACGCATTTGGCTGGCAATAGCACGCTTCCATATCAGCTCATAGAGCTTTGCTTGATCGCTATCGAGAAAATTACGGACTTGACTAGGATTGCGTTGAAAATCTGTTGGACGGATCGCTTCGTGTGCTTCCTGTGCATTTTTTGCCTTTGTTGAATAAAAACGTGGTTTTTCAGGAATATAGTCTTTACCGAAAGTTTCATGAATAACTTTTCGTGCTGAATCAATAGCTTCTGGTGCTATTTGCACACCATCGGTACGCATATAAGTAATAAGCCCTGCCGTTTCACCATTAATTTCAATGCCTTCATAAAGCTTTTGGGCAATTTGCATAGTGCGAGAAGCTGAAAATCCTAATTTTGAAGAAGCTGCTTGTTGTAGTGTGGAGGTTGTAAATGGAGGAAAAGGATTTCTCTTTGTAGGTTTTGCTTCAACACTGAGTGTATGATATTGGGCTTGCTCCAACATAAGGCGAATTTGGTCTGCTTGTTCTTGAGATTGAATATCAAGCTTGCCTATTTTTCTTTGATTAAACATTGTCAATCTTGCTTGGAAACTATCATTTCGGATGGTTTTTAACTGTGTTGTAATGGACCAATAATCTTCTTTGAGAAAATGTTCTATTTCTGATTCACGATCACAAATAATACGCAAAGCAACCGATTGAACCCGTCCTGCTGAACGGGCACCAGGAAGTTTCCGCCATAAAACAGGTGAAAGTGTAAAACCAACGAGATAATCAAGAGCGCGACGTGCAAGATAAGCATCTACAAGTGATGTATCAATATCACGTGGATTGTTCATAGCATCAAGCACAGACTTTTTGGTGATGGCATTGAAGACAACTCTTTTAATAGGTTTATCTTTTAAAACTTTTTTTTGACGGAGAACATCCAGAATATGCCATGAAATAGCTTCCCCTTCACGATCAGGGTCTGTTGCTAATATAAGGCTATCGGCTTCTTTAACGGCTTTTGCTATTTCATTTAAACGTTTAGCGGCAGCAGAATCTATATCCCATTTCATAGAAAAATCTTGATCCGGTAAAACAGAACCATCTTTTGCAGGCAAATCACGAACATGTCCAAATGATGCGACAACTTTGTATTGAGATCCAAGATATTTATTAATTGTTTTTGCTTTTGCTGGAGATTCAACGATAACGATATTCATAATTTTACCCAAATATTGAAATAAAAATTTTTTTATAAACGCCTTTTACGCGAATAGCTAATGCCAATTGCTTAAGAGCACATAAAAAAATATTAGCCATATAAAAAACATGAATATTGTACAACTTATGATTGTCATTATTAGAATACATCCTATATAGAATTACACGATTTATTTTCCACTGTTATTACAAAAACATACGGCGAAATACTAAGACGTCTATTGAGAGGTAGGAGGGGAAATGCTCAAGGATAGAGGATTATGTTTATAAATCATTTAAAAGTTATCCAATATATTACAGACATGTCAAAGCAAATGAATCAGATGGCGCGTCAGGCGCATAGTCCGCTTTTAGCATTGCTTTTGGATATGGTTGCCAAAGAAGGGCAAAGCATTATTAATAGTGCTGAGGCTCTTGGGGAAGATCAAGATTCGACAATGACACACAACCACCAGAGTGTCGAATAAGCTTTCCAGCAAGGTCGAGTTCTACCAACAAGAGGTAGAGAGCTGGGAGTGAAACACCTGTGTGGATACTAAGTGTGTCTAAATCGATTGGCGTTGTTGAAAGAGCGGAGAGAACTGCTGCACGTGCTGCATTGTCATCTGCTGAAGAGAGACCGCTGTTTTTTTCATCTGCTAAATTAAAATTCTCCTTTTCAAGTTGTAAAGAGGATGGTTCCTCAAAAAAATTGAGTTGCGAATTTGGAAGCGGTGAAATTAATGGCGTAAGTGTTTCTATAATGTCAGAAGGATGTGTGGTGAGTAGAGCACCGTCTTTGATAAGATTGTTTGTACCAACAGATCTTGGATCAAGTGGAGAACCGGGAATGGCAAAAATTAACCGTCCCATTTCAGCTGCTTGACGTGCGGTAATTAAGGACCCTGAGCGCAGGGCTGCCTCTACAACCAAGAGACCAAGTGATAGAGCTGCAATAATACGGTTTCTTCTTGGAAAATCGATAGCACGCGGCTTCCAAGAAATGGGCATTTCGCTGATGATGGCTCCACCGTTGGCGATAATATCTTCGTGCAACTTTTTATTTTCAGGAGGATAGATATGATCAATTCCTCCAGCCATGACTGCAACAGTTCCTGTTTTTAAACTTGCTTGATGCGCAACGCTATCAATTCCACGAGCGAGCCCAGAAATTGTTACAAAGTCTGCTTCTCCGAGAAAACGCGCAAATTGAGCCGTAAGCTTTTTCCCAGCAGCTGAAGCATTTCGAGAACCTATAATTCCAATAGAAGTTTTTTGAAAAATTGAAATATTACCTTTGATAGCAATAAGCGGCGGAGGGGCTTCTGTAACCTTAAGAAAAGCTGGATAATCTGGTTCGCCCATACCGATGAACCGAATATCTAATCTTTCAGCTTCTTGCATTTCTTTTTCTGCATCTTCTAAGCTTGCTATTTTTATAGATACAGAACCACCACCTTTTCTACTAAGCTCTGGCAGCGCTGCCAGAGCATTTTCTGCTGTTTTATAATGATCAATGAGATTGCGAAAACTAACAGCTCCAATATTTTCACTGCGCAATAACCGTAACCAGCTTAGACGTTGACGATCAGTAAGCAGGATTCCTTTATTTATCTCCGTGTTGCGTACCAATCTTACTTTCTTCCCCAATTAATAATCTACTGATATTTGCAGAATGTTTTATAAACACAAATACGCTCATCACAATCAGCATACAATAGAAATAAGAAGCGGAAAAATAAAAAACAAATATCGGTGTGATCGTAACAGCAATAAGCGCAGATAATGAAGAATAACGCATGAGAAGAAAAATCGCACTCCATACAATAATAAAAATAATTGCTGCGGGCCAATAGATTCCTAAACAGACCCCTAGATAGGTAGCAACACCTTTGCCACCTTTAAATTTAAGCCATACGGGGAAAAGATGTCCTAAGAAAGTAAAAAAACCCGCTAGAGAAACAAGTATACTATTGTCTAGCGGATTACTAAAAAACTTTATAATCAAAACAACGATAGTTCCTTTTAACATATCACAAAGAAGTGTTAGAGCAGCAAGCTTTTTATTTCCTGTTCGTAAAACATTTGTTGCTCCAATATTGCCGGAACCGATTGTTCTTATATCACCAATTTTGAACAATCTCGTAAAAAGAAGACCAAATGGAATCGAGCCAATGAGATAAGATATGAGGAAAATAAACCATGGAGTGGACTGAAAAAATATTTCTGCTTCATTCATTAAGAATCTCATTAAGTTTGTTGATCAAGTTTAAAAACGGATTTCCCTTTCACAAAGGTCTGGAGCACACGTCCTTGAAAACGTGCATTATCAAAAGAGGTATTTTTTGAACGTGAATAGAGCTTCTCTTTCGAAACAACCCATGGTTCTTCAAGATCAACCACAATAAAGTCTGCATGAGCACCTTTTTTGAGTGTTCCTGCATTGAGTCCAAAGAGCTTTGCAGGCGCCGTTGACAAAAGTTCCGTTATCCGTAGAAGAGATAGGCTCTCATCATGATAAAGGCGTAAGGCTGCGCTCAATAAGGTCTCCATACCAATAGCGCCAACTGCCGCGTCATTAAATGGTAAATGTTTTTTGTCGATACTCTGAGGATCATGAGAAGAGACAATAACATCTACAGTCCCATCCTTTATTGCTTCAATCATTGCTATACGGTCTTCTTCTGTACGCAATGGGGGCATTAAGCGAAAAGAGGTGCGATATTCACCAATGTCATTTTCATTGAAAGATAAATGATTAATAGATACACCCGCTGAAATTTTCTCACTGCGTTTTTTACCTAAACGAAGTGCATCAGCAGAGAGTGCTGTCGATATTTGAGCGGCATGATAGCGTGTTTTCGTTAATACTGCTAATCGCAGATCTCTTTCAAGTGGAATAACTTCTGCTTCGCGAGGGATGCCAGAAAGACCAAGCCAACTGGCAAGCAGTCCTTCATTCATCACACCTTGCCCTGTAAGATCTTTATCTTGCGTTTCATGCATCAATGGAACATCAAAATCGCGTGCATAAGTCATTGCACGCCGCATAACAGATGAATTTTGAAGTGTTTTTTTGCCTTCACTAAAAGCAACGGCTCCTGCATCTTTGAGCAAACCAAATTCGGTTATTTCTTGTCCGTTGAAACCTTGTGTGATTGAAGCAACGGGATAAATATTGACCAATGAGATTTGCTGTGCTGTATGCGTAATAAATTTAATCAGAGCAATATTATCAATAACTGGATGCGTGTTTGGCATCATAAGAAAGGAAGTAATACCACCTGCTGCGGCCGCTTGACTTGCTGATGCAATTGTTTCACAATGCTCATTCCCTAATTCTCCAACAAAAACGCGCGCATCAACGAGTCCAGGGAGAATTGCTTTGTTTTGTGCGTTAATAACTTCTGCTTCTTCAGGGAATCCCTGATTCAGAGCTTCTTTTCCAGCGGCTATAATTCGTCCATTTTCAACAATAACTGTACCAATTTCATCGATTGTGCGCGAAGGATCAATAATACGAGCATTTTGAAAAACAATTGGTTTTATCATTTTTTTTCTCCACTGATCTTTGCGCGTGAATCTAATAAAGCCTCCATGACAGCCATACGCACTGCAATTCCCATTTCTACTTGTGTATGAATCATACTTTGTGGTCCATCTGCTATGTCGGATGCAATCTCTACACCACGGTTTAATGGGCCAGGATGCAGAATAATAGAATCATTTTTGGCATAGGCTAAATTTTCTTTATGTAAGCCAAAATAATGGAAATATTCACGCGTAGAGGGAATAAAAGAGCCTGTCATCCGTTCATGCTGTAAGCGCAACATCATGATAACGTCAGCATTTTTAAGACCTTCTTTCATCGTGTTAAAAACCTCAACACTCATATGAGCGATTTCTGCGGGTAAGAGTGTTGAGGGAGCAACAGCACGAACACGAGCACCCAAAGCATTGAGACACCAGATATTGGAACGGGCAACACGTGAGTGTAAGATATCTCCGCAAATTGCAACAGTTAATCCTTCAATACAACCTTTTGCCCTTTTAATGGTTAGAGCATCTAATAAAGCTTGGGTTGGATGTTCATGAGCACCATCACCTGCATTAATAACACAACAATCAACTTTTTGCGCTAATAAAGCTGCCGCTCCTGCACTGTTATGGCGAAAAACCAGTATATCTGGCTTCATCGCATTGAGAGTTGTAGCTGTATCAAGTAATGTTTCTCCCTTTTTTACAGATGAGTTGCCGATCGCAAGACTCATCACATGTGCACCTAGCCTTTTACCCGCTAATTCAAAAGAAGATTGTGTTCGCGTAGAGGCTTCAAAAAAGAGATTAATTTGAGTCCGTCCATGCAAAGTAGATTTTATTTTATCAATTTTGTTAGAAAGGATAACATTTGCTTCTGCACGATCAAGCAATGTATTAAGATCTTGTACACTCAGATCTTTAATAGCTAAAAGATGTTGATGAGGGAAAAGTGGAAAAAAAATATCTTGAATCATAGCATTCTTCTTTATCTCTCTCTAAACAGGTTAAACAAGCATTTGTTTGAATATGATAAATGTTTCTTAACTCTAAAAAGACAAATAGTCTATGATATGAATGATTTGAATGTAGGAATATACCTATGAGTGCTGTATCTGCGCAAAATACTCGTCGAAAAAATACATTTCTTAGTGATACGCTTATGTTTCGTATTGCTTCTACTTTGCCTAAGTTTTTGTTAGCAAGTTTTGAAGAAATAGGGGATTTTGCCGCGAGTCGAGAAGCATGGAAACTTTCTTGCTTAGCGAATCATTATAAGCCTTTATTATGCTATAATGATGAATGGGGGCAACCAACGGAAAAATTAGAGATCCATTCTTCCTATCAAGCTCTTCAACAATATTCTAGACAAGCAGGTTTGGTTACCTCACTTTGGGAAAATGCGAGTTCAGAAAATGGAGTACGCTATCAAGCGCGTGCGATTCGTTTAGCTTTATCTGCTGGTTTAGAAACAGGACATTTGAATGAAGTTATCATAACGAGTGCAGCTATTGCTGTTTTAATTAGTGATATTGAGCTCTTCAAAAAATGGCAAAATGTACTTTTATCACGCCAATATGATTCTTCATCAAAGCCTATTCATCATAAAAAGGCTGCTTCTCTAACTTGTGCATTTGACGATATTGAAAAATACGCTTTCAATTTTCCAAGTGTTAAGAAAATTTCTTTCGATGAAAGTATGGAACGTGATCTATATCGTTTAAATGTTGTAAAAACCAATGTTATTAATCCTACCGCTGACGGATATCTTGTTAGTGCAGATTTAAATGGTCATTTAAGTTGTTTTTTTATTCCACGCATACAAGAAAATGGCGCATTAAATGGATCTATATCGATTCGTCATTTAATTCAGCGTTCTGGAGAACTTTTAACACCAGAGGGGGTTGTCGATTTCCAAGGCAGTTATGGCTGGCTTTTGGGAAATGCTGGAGAAGGGCTTAAAGTTATTAAAGATATCGAGACGATGATGCGTTTCGATCAATCTGTCATATCGGCAGGTGTTTTACGAGCGGCTCTTCAATTTGGTATAGATTTTTTCCGGAAAAAAATGCCCAATCAGCCGTTACCTCCACTGACAGAACGTATTTTTGCAGATATTGCATTAGATATAGCTGCCTCACAAGCATTGGTTTTGCGTTTAGCGAGAGCATTTGACAATGCAGCAAATGACCGTTCTGAAGCAGCTTTTGCCCGTATTATGACACCTATTATTGCTTATCATGTAAGTCAATTGGTTGTGCCTATTATTGGTGAAATTATTGCACAACTTGGTATTGAAAGTTTTATAGAGAATAATCCATTATCACAAATGTTGCATAATGGGCCTGCGCGAATTGTGAGAAATAGTTCTGCTAATCAATTGGTAAAGGATGCCATTCTTATTGCTGAAAAAGCACCGGGATTGTTTCAGAAATTATTGGAAAAAATTGCTCTTGATATTGGACCAGCGGGACCCAGAGCAATTGAAATCATTAAGTCAGCAGGTGATATGGCATCAGCAAATGAAGGTGCAGGAAGGTTTTTTGTTGAACAGGTAGCTTATGCAGCAGCAGCAGCTGCATTACGTTCTACAGACATAGAACATGTTGCAAATGCCTATATGGAAAGCCGCCTTGGGGGACAATGGAGATCTTCTTACGGGATGCTCATTGCACGATATAATGCAGGGCATTTGCTCAATGTCCTCTATCCTTCCATATGATGAAAGTGTTGAATTCTATTGAGAGCACCTTGCAATATAAAAGCGGCGGCTGCCGAATCAATACGGCTTGCTCTTTTAGCGCGCGATACATTCATTTCTAAAAGAGACCGTTCCGCAGCAATTGTTGATAAACGTTCGTCCCAAAAAACAAATGGAATTTTTGTATAAGCTTTCATATTGCTCACAAAAGCTCTGGTTGCTTGAACACGAGAGCCACTGCTTCCATTCATGTTAAGAGGTAAGCCAATGATAATAACGCCTACATTTTCACGGTCAAAAATTTTAATAAGTGTGTAAGCATCTTCTGTAAATTTTTTTCGCTGTAGTACAGGACGCGGATTTGAGACAGTCAGCCCCATATCAGAAATGGCAATTCCGATAGTTTTTGTCCCTAAATCTAAGCCTGCTATTGTTTGTCTAGGCAAAAGATGTGTTATAACTTCATCTATATTAATAACAGTCATAAGGGGATAATACGTTTTTTAATGTTTCAGATCTATAGTTATATTCTTTATTCATGTTATCTAATATTCTTGCACTTACAAGTGCAGCCTTGTATAGCCAGAATAAAGATCAATAAATAAACAAAAAAGCAGAAAGGCGTAAAGAGTATGTCTGTTGATCAAGAGACAGTCAAGCGGATAGCACATTTAGCAAGGATTGCCCTCCACGATGATGAGATAGAACCTGTGACAAAAAAATTCAATGCTATTTTAGGTTTTGTAGAACAATTGAATGAAGTTGATGTCAGTGGAATTGAGCCATTAACATCTGTGATGCCGATGACACTACGAATGCGTGAAGATAGTGTTACAGATGGTGATAAAGCAGCAGATATTGTAGCCAATGCTCCTGTTACAGAAGAAAATTTTTTTCTTGTCTCAAAAATTGTTGAGTAATTTTTTATATTTTTGAAATTTGAGAACCAATATGACTGATTTAACAACCCTCACAATTGCGCAAGCTCGTGATGCTTTAACAAAGAAAAATCTCAAAGCAACAGAATTAACGGAAGCTTATTTACAAGCAATAGAATTAGCTAATTCAATTTTGAATGCTTATGTAACAATAACAGCAGAACAGGCAATGAAAATGGCTGCTGAATCAGACAGTCGCTTAGCGAAAGGGCAGGGAGGGCTTTTAGAAGGAATCCCCTTGGGGATTAAAGATCTTTTTGCAACCTATGGTGTTCATACTCAAGCCTGTTCACATATCCTTGATGGTTTTAAACCGCACTATGAATCAACTGTCACAGCTAATTTATGGCAAGACGGTGCTGTGATGTTAGGAAAACTTAATATGGATGAGTTTGCTATGGGCTCATCCAACGAAACATCATATTATGGCCCCGTTATTAGTCCATGGAGAAAAAAAGGCTCGAATGAAAAACTCGTACCCGGTGGTTCATCGGGAGGATCTTCTGCCGCTGTTGCTGCACAAATTTGTGCTGGGGCAACAGCAACAGATACAGGTGGCTCAATACGTCAACCAGCAGCTTTTACTGGAACTGTAGGAATAAAGCCAACTTATGGACGTTGTTCGCGATGGGGCGTTGTCGCGTTTGCTTCATCTCTTGATCAAGCTGGACCTGTTGCCAGAGATGTTCGTGATTGTGCTATCTTACTCAGATCAATGGCCTCTTTTGATGAAAAAGATTCTACTTCCGTCAATTTACCAGTTCCTGATTATGAAAGTTATCTTGGTCAATCAATCAAAGGAATGAAAATAGGTATTCCAAAAGAATATCATGTGGATGGAATGTCTCCAGAAATTATTGAGCTTTGGCAAAAAGGAATAAATTGGTTAAAAGAAGCAGGTGCTGAGATTAAGGATATTTCTTTGCCTCATACAAAATATGCTCTACCTTCTTATTACATTATAGCTCCTGCAGAAGCCTCTTCTAATTTAGCGCGTTATGATGGTGTGCGTTTTGGTTTGCGCATGCCTGGAAAAGACATCATTGAGATGTATGAAAATACACGTTCTGTTGGTTTTGGTAATGAAGTTAAGCGGCGTATTTTGGTGGGGACTTATGTCCTTTCATCTGGTTATTATGATGCCTGTTATCTAAGAGCTCAAAAAGTAAGAACACTCGTAAAACGTGATTTTGATCAATGTTTTGCTTCAGGCATTGATGCTATTTTGACACCAGCAACACCAACACCTGCTTTTGGTATTGCTGATGAAAAAATAAAAACTGATGCTGTAGCAATGTATCTTAATGATATTTTTACGGTACCAGTCAATATGGCTGGTTTACCAGGAATTTCTGTTCCTGCTGGTCTGTCATCAAATGGTTTACCTCTAGGATTGCAATTGATTGGTAAACCTTTTTCTGAAGAAGTCATTTTTCAGATAGCGCATATTATTGAACAAGAAGCAGGAATATTCAGTGCAGAAAAATGGTGGATGTAATAGTCAAAATTCACAAAGGAGCATTTCTCATCCTTAATGAGAAATGCTTTTTTAAAGGTGGAGGGAATGAGCTCTATTTCCTTAATTCGTAGTCTTTATCCACCAAGATAGGCTTCTTTAACACGCGAATCAGAGAGCATAGTTTTTCCTTCACCGTGAAATAAAATATGTCCTACCTCTAAAATATAAGCATAGTCAGCTATGGAAAGTGCAGCAAATGCATTTTGTTCAATAAGAAGAACAGTTTTTCCCATATCATTAATTTTTCGAATAATAGAAAAAATTTCTCGAACGAGAAGTGGCGCTAACCCCAACGAGGGTTCATCTAATATGACCATATCAGGATTGCTCATGAGTGCACGGCCCACAGCAACCATCTGTTGTTCACCACCTGACATTGTTCCTCCCAACTGTTTTGCTCTTTCACGTAGGCGCGGAAAAAGGTCAAATATCCATTCAATATCACGGGAAATTCCCTGCTTATCGTGACGAATATAAGCACCTAGATGAAGATTCTCTAAAACAGTGAGATGGGGCATGATACGTCGTCCTTCAGGACTTAGAGCAATCCCTAATCGCAAAATCTCTTCTGGTGATTTTTTAATAATAGATTTGCCATTATAGGTAATTTCTCCATAAACAGAGCGATTAAGTCCTGTAATAGAACGTACAATACTGCTTTTTCCTGCACCATTGGCTCCAATTAAAGTGACAATACTGCCCCGCTTTATGGACATAGAAAGATTTTGGACAGCTTTAATGGCGCCATAATGAACGTAAAGATTTTTTATTTTAAGAATATCCATAAACATCTCCGCCAAGATAAGCTTCAATAACTTTAGGGTTATTACGAATTTCATCTGGTGTACCATTGGCAATGCAACAGCCATATTCCATAACCAAAATATGTTGGCAAAGCCCCATAACCACTTTCATATCGTGCTCAATAAGAAGAATTGTAAGATCAAAGTCTTTTTGCACTTTTGCGATGAATTTTCTAAGATCTTCACTTTCTTGTGGATTCATGCCAGCAACAGGTTCATCAAGAAGAAGCAATTTGGGCTTTGTGGCTAACGCGCGTGCAATTTCTAGACGTCGTTGCACACCATAAGGTAAAGCTGTTGCCGATTGATTGGCAAGGTGATCAAGTTGTAGCTGTTCAAGGAGCTCCAAGGAATTTTTATAAACTTCCTTCTTTTCTTTCATTGCTTTTGAAAAAAATAGAGCTGAAGAAAACCAAGGATATTTTTGTCGAACATGCGCTCCTACCATAACATTCTGCAAAACCGTTAACCCTGAAAAAAGACGAATATTTTGAAATGTTCTGGCAATATGGCTTCTACAGATAATATAAGGAGACGCTCCAGAAATTTTTTTCTCATCAAAAAGAATGATGCCGCTTGTAGGAGCATAAAATCCAGAAATCATATTGAAAACTGTTGTTTTTCCAGCACCATTGGGACCAATTAACCCAGTAATACTTCCTCGTTTAATTGCCATATTAACATTATTTACAGCAACTAATCCGCCAAAACGCATTACAATATTATTGAGTGAAAGGATGTTGTCGTTCATAGCTTTCCCTCAGTATTAGAAAGCTTTTTGCGTGTCAAAAAGCTATAAATTCCATTCCATGAGAATTCTCGTTGTCCCATTAACCCTTTTCTCCAAAACAAGATAATTACCAGCAATAAAAGAGAAAAAACAACCATACGAAGTCCTGGGGTTTCTGGAATATGTATAAAACCTAAGTCAAATGGACTTTCAATAATACGAAGCCATTCAAGCATTACTGTAATAATAATGCTGCCAATAATGCTCCCTGTAATTGAACCGAGACCACCAGCAACAACAATCATCAAAATATTAAAAGTCAAAAGAAAATTAAACATTTTTGGATCAATGGTTGAAATAAGAGCCGCCATTAATGCGCCACCTATACCTGCAAAAAACGCTCCAACAGTAAAAGAAAAACTACGGTAGAAAAAAGCGTTAATTCCCATAGTTTTCGCAGCTATTTCATCATCACGGATAGCACGTAATACGTTACCAGTATTGCTTTGCAGTAAGAGGACAATAAAGAGAACAGTAAATGCTAGCCAACCGTAGTTCCACCATAATGTTGCATTTTGAGGTATTCCTTTAATTCCCAAAGAGCCATTTGTGAGCGATGTTGCGTTCGTAATGACAATGCGAATAATTTCTGCAAAACCTAATGTTGCAATTCCAAGATAATCACCACCAAGACGCAATATTGGTAAAGCAATCAATAAACCTACAACTGCAGCACACAAACCACTTACAACAACAGCGATAAAAAAAGGTAACTGTAAATGGTATAATGGTTCAGCAATAGGATCAAGAATCCACATCATTTCTTTTTGTTCAGGGGAAAGAAGTAAAATTGCGCAAACATAAGCACCAATAGCCATAAATCCAGCATGTCCAAGAGAAAACATACCTGTGAAACCGTAAATCAAATTAAGCGAAATTGCCAATATCGCATTAATAGCAATCAGATTTATGATACGAAGCGTATAGTCATTAAAATGGCTATCAGCATAAAATAAAAAACCTATAAAAACGAAAATACTTATACACGATAAAACAGTTGTCGCTGACTTCGCCATTAGATTTTCTCCTGACTTCTTTTACCCATTAATCCTGTGGGCAATATCAATAAAATCAGAATCAATAAAATGAAAGCGAAGGCATCTCGATATCCAGATAGCGCGGGAAAAAATGCGATAATCATAATTTCAATAAACCCTAATAACAATCCTCCCAACATTGCACCTGGTATCGAACCAATACCTCCGATAACAGCAGCGATAAATGCTTTGAGACCAGGAAGAACACCCATATAAGGCTGAATTTGAGGATAACGTAAAGACCACATAATGCCTGCTATGGCGGCAAGAGCTGAGCCTATTCCAAATGTAAACGCAATAACTTTATTGACAGACACACCCATCAAACGTGTTGTTTCAATATCATGGGAGATTGCGCGCATAGCAAGACCCGGTTTTGTTTTATGGATAATCCATAATAGTAATAAAATAAGAATTAATGACACAAAGGGAACGATCAAAGACATGGGAGCAATTCTGATGATACCATCTGCTCCTGATCCTAGATGCCATAAAAATGGTGTTACAAGAAAATCTGGCTGTTGTACACCTTTCGGAACTCCACTAAAGAGTACAGTAGCAAGATTTTCAATAAAAAAAGAAACACCGATTGCACCAATAAGTGCCGAAATACGCGGAGCATGGCGTAGAGGTTTATAAGCAAATTGATCAACAGCAACACCCACAGCACTTGTAATAAAAATGGAAAAACAGAGAGCTAAAGCCCAAATCGGTGTAAAAACTTGTGGGGAAATTTTAAAATAATAAACAAATCCTAGCGCAAGAATTAAAAAAGTAGCAATCCAATAAATTGGAGGACGCCTTTTAAAGCCTATAAAGACCGAATAATAAACAAGAGCAGCAAGGAACAAAAGAAGAAAAGCTGCCCAAGCAGGCATAAAGCCAATTGTGGAAAAGAAAACAAAATATGCTCCCAGCATAAAGATATCACCGTGAGCAAAATTAATGAGTCTCAGTATACCGTAGACCATGGTGTAGCCAATAGCAATAAGCCCATAAAGAGATCCCAATGCCAGTGCATTAAAAAAGTACTGGATGAACATTTCAGTGCTCATCTCTCATCCTTCCACATTTGTTAATTTACATAGGACAATAAGAAATTTCTAAGTTTTTGGTTGAGAAAAAGATCCTCAACCAATTCTTGCATTTTAATAAGTACAACTTTTTAATTAAAAAGCAGGTTTAACTTCTTCTAAATAAACACGTTTTCCATCCTGTATTTTAATGATACCAATAGGAATTTTAGGATTATGATTTTCATCCATTGACATATCCCCAAAGGGGGTAGGAAAATCTTTTAATTGGCTAAGTGCGATAGTAATTTTTTCACGATCAGTGCTACCAGCATTTTCAATAGCCTTCATGAACATCATATAACTCGTGTATCCCAAAACAGAATTGATATTTGGTTCTTTGTCAGGGTAAGCTTTTTTCCATTCTTTTGTGAATTCTTGCGCAGCTACTGACATATTTGGCATATCCTCACTATAGGGAAGTGTCGTATGTAAGAAACCTTCTGCAGCTTTTCCTGCAATCGTAATGGTTTCTGGATTATCCATAGCATCTCCACCCATAATTTGAAACTTAGCCCCTAATTCTCGTGCTTGTTTCATGATGATAGCACCTTCAGAAAAGTAAGATGGAATGAATAAGATATCAGGTTTCTGGGCGATAATTTGCGTGAGAACAGCTGAAAAGTCCTGATCTCCAGAATTATAATTTAAATTTGAGATAACTTCACCACCTAATTTTTTGAAAGCACGCGTAAAATAACTTGCAAGACCAATAGCATAATCGCTTGAAATATCTTTAAGGATAGCAGCCTTTTTTGCGTGTAAAGTTTGGCTTACATAAGTTGCGATTCCTACTCCTTGATAGGAATCAATAAAGCAAGCACGAAAGTAATATTTTTTACCCTGTGTAACAAGGGGACTTGTTGAGGACGTTGCAATGGTTGGAGTCTTTGCCTTTTCAGATATTTCACCACCTGCTAACGAGAGCGAAGAACCATAGCTACCAATGATTCCACTCACTTTTTCACTTGCTGTTAAACGCATAACAGCATTAGCCGCTTCTACTTTATCAGACTTATTATCAATAATAACAAGTTCTACTTTACGTCCTAAAATTTCTGGAACTTTTTTATGGGCTAATTCTATACCTCTAATTTCAAGCTGACCTCCAAATGCATTTTGACCACTTAATGGAAGATAAACACCAATCTTAATAGGTTCACTCGCATAAACATTTGCTGTAAATGCCATAAATGCTGCGATTATCGTAAGGATTTTCTTCAATTGCATTGCGCATTTTCCTTAATTGAATTGTCGTTTTTTCACCTTATATTGAACTTCTTCATCATGCAAGTTACACATTAATCAAAATATCATTATGTAAAAAAACTTTTATATGACCTCTTTTGTAGGGCACTTCTTGTAAGGTATGTAAAGTGTACAATCAAATAGTTTTATAAATATTCATGTTGATATTCTCTGACATTAACATAGAAGATACGACAATGTGGGGAAATCTTATCTTGGGGCTTGCGTGTTGATACAAGAGCAATGTTTACTTAAACCTAGAGAATCAATATCGTACAATTTATAAGCTACAGGATCACGTTATTATGACGAGTAAGGATGCATTAAAGGATTGTTCCCCATCTGAGGATAGTATAGGTGCTTGTGGGGAGATTATCGAAATCAGTGGTGTCATTAAGTGGTTTGATGGTAGTAAGGGGTATGGATTTATTGTACCTGATTTACCTCATTTCCCCGATATATTATTGCATGTTACAGTAATGCGAAGGGATGGTTTTCAAACAGCTTTGGAGGGAGCTAAAGTCATTTGTGCTGTGGAAAAAACTGAACGAGGATTAAAGTGCGTTCAGGTGAAATCCATAGATTGTTCTTCAGCAATTCATCCATCAGAAGTTCCAGCCCGTACCCATGTTGTTGTTACTCCAGAAAGTGGACTAGAACGAGCAATTGTTAAATGGTTTAATCGTGACAAAGGATACGGTTTTCTTAGCCGTGGGCAAGGAACGGAAGATATTTTTATTCATATGGAAACATTGCGCCGTTTTGGTTTAGCAGAGCTTCGTTCCGGTCAAGTTGTTCTTGTACGTTTTGGTAAAGGAGAAAAAGGTTTAATGACAGCAGAGATTTATCCGGATATAGGCATTCCTTTAGCTACGCATTAAATTTCACGAGTGAAATCAGTATGTTTTCTGTATTTTTAAAGGTGATTGTTTCATAAATTGCTATAGAATTAGATTTTTAAAGAAAATATAGCTCTCGTGAATCTATAAACCAAATGAAGGAAATTGTGCATATTACGTTGAAAGAAACTAGAAAATAACAAGGAAGCAATTCTCTTGTTTTTTGACTTTTAAACTCTGGTACTTTTTATTTTATAAACAAAATTTAAAATTTTTCTGTGGTGGAGACAAGAATGTTAAAGCCTTTTAAAAAGGGGCATATTGTTTTATTGGTGATGCTTTTTATGCTAGATATGCGTGTTGTTGTAGCAAAGGAGCCCATAGAGATTCCTGTGCATCCGATTCCTTTAGAAATACATACAAAGCAAGGTCCGGTTTTTTATAAGGTAGAGATTGCTTTTACGCCATCTCAAGCAGCAGCTGGTTTAATGTATCGAACTGATTTTCCACGCGATCGTGCAATGCTCTTTAAGCAGCTAAAAAGTTCTCAATCGGGAGATGAGCAGAAAATTTTTATGTGGATGGCAAATACCCCTTTACCTTTAGATATGATTTTTTTAAACTCTGAGGGAATTATTGTATCGATTGTTGAAAATACTTCTCCATTTTCAACAAAGACCATTTCATCAGAAGTTCCTGCAGCTTTTGCACTTGAGATTAACGCTGGTGAAGTTTCTGAAAAAAAGATACAAAAAGGGCAACGTGTTATTCATCCTGTACTTTGTGGAAAGTGCAATAAAAAATGACCGCTGAAGATATTCGTTTTTTTGAATATAATGGTTTGCGATTTGCTTATCGAGAAGAAGGGCAGGGCGCGCCTATTTTGTTGATCCATGGTTTTGGATCTTCTGCATGGGTGAATTGGTATGCAACGGGTTGGTTTCGTATTCTCACTGAAGCAGGATATCGTGTTATTGCTCTTGATAATCGCGGTCACGGAGATTCAGTTAAAAGTTATGATCCTGTCTTTTATACACCTCAAGCTATGGCTGGCGACGCTGTAAGGTTACTACAGCATTTAGAGTTATCTAAAGCTCATGTTATGGGATATTCTATGGGGGCTCGTATTAGTGCTTTTATGGCTCTTTTGCATCCAACATATGTACACAGTGTTATTTTTGGTGGTTTAGGTATTGGTATGGTGACGGGAGCAGGAAATTGGGAGCCCGTTGCTGAGGCCCTTTTAGCAGAAGATATTTCCACCATTACCAATGCACGCGGTTTAATGTTCCGTAAATTTGCAGATCAAACGAAAAGCGATAGACGTGCTCTTGCTGCTTGTATCATTACATCAAAACAGGAGTTAACGGCGTCTGAAGTTTACAAAATCAAACAACCAGCACTTGTTGCTGTTGGTTCATTAGATGAAATTGGCGGTGCTGCAGAGCCATTGGCAGCCTTGTTGCCTTGTGGTGAAGCTATATCAATTCCTGATCGAGATCATATGCTTGCTGTAGGCGATAAAGTTTATAAAAAAGGTGTTATCGATTTTCTTTCTCGTTATCCTATAAAATAAGAATTCTTCATAGCTTTTAGAATTTACAGAAATACCCAATATTTTTATGTCGTATAAATTAAAAAAGCTTATTTAAAAATCTTTCTTTTGTGACATAAGTTTTTATAAATAATGAAAAGAAAAATAAACTCTTATTAGCTTATTTTGTATATTTTTCAGAGATGTAACTCTTCTAAGATTAGATAATTATACTTTAAAAGTTATTAAAAAGAATTATTTTTGCATGATGTAATAAATATTTTTTTGCTAAAAAATGTAGTTTTAAATAAAAAAATATTGTTATTTATATTTTTTATAAAAGGAACAAAATTATAAATTATTGATCAATTTATTCTTACGAATATGCATTCTAAATACAGATGCTAAAATTGGAGATAAAGTAAAATTATTAAAAATATACAGTTTTTTTGCCATTTTTTAATCTATACGGGTATATTTAATAATGATAGACTCTTTTTGTAAACGTTCTTTATGAATTTATAAAGAACGTTGTAAATATATGTAACATTAAGTAAATATTCAGATTATGCTTTTTTACTGACTTTACAGAATCATAAGAGTGTCTTATTTGCGCGACACGCAATTATTTTAATCGTTTCAAAAAACAGGAGAGCATAGTGAATGCTGATGAAATAAAAAAACTTGATAATTATTTTAAAAATATATTCCAAAACTCAGCATTGCAAGTCAGAGCACGGCCTAAAAAGAGTGATTCTTGTGAGGTTTATATGGGAGATGAGTTTTTAGGCATTATCTATCGAGATGAAGATGAAGAAGAGCTCTCCTATAATTTCTCAATGGCTATATTAGATATTGATTTAGAAAATTGATTCGTTATTCATAGTTGAATGAAGTCTTTTTATCCCATAAGATTTATATAAGTTTTAACGCTTTAAAGCTCGTATGGTTATTTCGTGCAATAATAAGATGGTCATGGATAATAATGCCTAATGCATTTGCTGCATCTTTTAATCTATATGTCATTGTTATATCTGCATCAGAGGGGGTGGAATCGCCAGAAGGGTGATTGTGGACTAAGATAAGTCCTGAGGCGGATAACTCTAAAGCTCGAGAAATAACTTCACGAGGATAAACAGGGGTATGATCAATGGTTCCAGTCTGTTGCACCTCATCAGCAAGCAAGCCGTTTTTCTTATCAAGAAACAAAATACGAAATTGTTCACGTGTTTCGTGAGCCATAACAGCTTTACAATAAGCTAAAACTTTATCCCATGATGAAAAAATATCGCGTTTAAACAATTGCGCACGAGCAAGACGTCCAGCAACATCTGAAATAATTTTTAAATCAATTGCAGTGGCGGGACCACATCCTGGAATTTCTTGAAGTCGGTGAATATCCGCTCCCAACACATCAGCTAATGAACCAAAACGCGCTATCAAATTTTTAGCTATGGGTTTTGTGTTTGCACGGGGTATTGTGCGAAAAAGCAATAATTCAAGATACTCATAATCTTCAATTGTATTTCCTTTTGACTTTAAATAGCGCTTCCGAAGACGCTCACGATGTCCTTGATAATGTTTATGAAGCTGTGCGTTTTTCTGAGGCTCTTCACTTTTTCTTTCTGATACTGGGGTGAGTGGAGAACTCGATGTTAATGCAAAGTGATTACTTTGAGTACCTTCCTTTTTATTTAATTTTTTAGCCATAACATCTCTACGTTGCGTTAGGTATGCGAATTTGGAATATAAAAAATATTTTTAGGAGATTGCGTAAATATTTCATATCCTTCATTTGTCACACCAATTGTATGTTCATATTGTGCTGTCAGAGAACGGTCACGGGTAACAGCAGTCCAACCGTCAGATAAAATCTTAACTTGTGGTTTACCAAGGTTAATCATAGGCTCAATTGTAAACATCATACCTTGTTTTAATTCGACTCCTTCTCCAGGGTTTCCATAATGGAGGATATTGGGAGCATCATGAAAAAGCTGGCCGATACCATGTCCGCAAAAGTCTCTCACAATTGAACAGCGTTCAGATTCTGCATACTGTTGAATGGCTGCCCCGATATCACCTGTCGTTGCTCCAGGCTTAACGACAGCGATTCCTTTCATAAGACTTTCATAGGTTATTTTTAGCAAGCGTTCTGCTGCACGCCTAATTTTTCCAACAGGATACATTCGGCTTGAATCCCCATGCCAACCATCAAGGATAAAGGTTACATCAACATTTACAATATCACCTTCTTGCAAAGGTCTTTTATTGGGAATGCCATGGCAGACAACGTGATTGATAGATGTACAGCATGAATGGCTGTATCCATGATAATTTAGATCAGCAGGAAGTGCTCCTCGCTTAGCACCAAAAACGAATACAAAATCATCAATTTCTTGCGTAGTAACGCCCGGCTTAATAATATCCGTAAGCGCATCAAGGCATTCTGCAGCAATACGACCAACTTCACGCATTTTAGCAAAAGCATAATCATCGAAAATGCGGATTTTTCCATTAAATTTTAAAGGGATTTTATTATATTCGATATACTCAGTCATTGTTTCTTCTATTTTCTATTTTTACTCTCTGAATCGGAAAAATGCCTTCTACACTTACATGACACTTTACAGCATAACATTCTACCCCTGATTTTAATGCTAAATCAAACTTACGTCCATAGAGTGGATCAAGATCATGACAAATTGTAAAAGCTGTGCAATCTTCTCGTTGAATAATATAAAGCATAGCAGCTCGTTTTCCTTGTTGTACAACTCCTATGAGCTCATCAAGGTGACGTGCACCACGTTTTGTTTCGCTATCAGGAAATTCTGCTAATCCTTTCTGACGAATAAAATGAACATTTTTGACTTCTAGGTAACAATCAGGAAGAATGTCATCTTGTAAAAGAAAGTCAATTCGTGATTGTGTCCCATAGCGTTGTTCTTTTAAAATTGTTTTATATCCACTTAATTCTGGTAGTAATCCGTTTTGAATTGCCTCTAACGCAAGCTTATTGGGTAAAGAAGTATTAATGCCAACCAAAGTATTATCGGCTTCAATAATTTCTAATTGATAGGCATATTTTCGTTTGATGTCGTTATGATAAGAAAGCCAAATATTGGAGTTGAAAGCTGTTAATCCAAGCATTGATCCTGTATTAGGTACAGACACGGTGAGGACATGCTGATCATCTTGTTGAACATCTGCAAGGAAACGTTTATAACGACGGATAAGCTTTGCAGGAAAAAGTTTGGGAATAAAGTGCATATCCCTTTTTTAGGATTTATGATTTCATAATTCAACTGAGATTATGATTTGCAGGGGCTGTTTCCTATTAAAAGTAGATAAAATTGATGTAAAAAACGCTACGATATCGTTCACTTTAATGGCTTTTAAAATTTATTATTAGGTTTAGAAACTATTATCTTTGAATGAAAAGATAACATTGTCTATAATTTATTATTAAACAGCATTAGAGTATTGTGAAAAAGGTTTCGTAAAAAATAGTGGAGAGGGAGATAGTTTAAGTGAAACTAGGTAAGATTGATGGCAGGAACGAATAAGAATCGTGAAAATTTAACAAATGGTCCCATTATTATTTTAGTTGAACCGCAGCTTCCTGAAAACATTGGTATGGTCGCAAGGGCAATGGCAAATTTTGGGCTTTCTAAGCTTCGATTAGTCAATCCTCGAGAAATGTTTCCAAATGAAAAAGCTAGAGCTGCTGCAAGTAAAGCTGATCATGTCATTAACAATGCTGTGATTTTTAACACATTGCGTGATTCAATTGCAGATTTACACTATGTTTTTGCCACAACAGCACGTGAAAGATGTGGATTTAAAACTGTAAAAAGTGCTGTCGAAGCAGCAAGCGTATTACGTCAGCGTGAAAGTATCGGACATAAGACAGGTATTGTCTTTGGAAGAGAGAGATGGGGACTAGAAAATGATGAAATCAGCCTTGTTGATGAAATTATTACTTTTCCAGTTAATCCTGCTTTTGCGTCACTTAATATTGCGCAAGCGGTTCTTTTAATGTCTTACGAATGGATGAAAACTGGTTTAGAGAATGTCAGCGATACGGCATTTCGTGCCGCAGAGATGGAACCTGCAAATAAAACAATATTTCATGGTTTTTTATCTCAGTTAGAAGAGGCTTTGAATATCCGTGGGTATTTTAGACCCCCAGAACGCAAAGAAGTAATGCTTGCAAATTTGCGCTCTGTTTTTACGCGCGCTAACTTTAGTGAACCTGAGGTTCGTTTATTGCGAGGCATTATATCTTCTTTGGATCATTTTTCGCCACAATATCCACGAGGGAGTAGAGCACCTGAAGAACGTGATCGTAAAAAAATTAAAAATAAGTGTGAAAACTAATGGATGAACGATCTGTTCTTTTTTTTGATAGCGGTATTGGTGGTTTAACAGTGTTTAGGGAAGCGCGTATTCTTATTCCTGAAATGCAATTTATCTATGTTGCTGATGATGCAGGATTTCCTTATGGAAATTGGAAAGAAAATATTTTGAAAGAGCGTATTTTGAAGATTTTTACAAATCTTTTAACACGCTACAATCCAGCTTTATGTGTGATTGCTTGCAACACTGTTTCTACACTGATGATAGCAGATTTACGACAGAATTTTCCTCATGTCCCTTTTGTAGGAACAGTTCCTGCAATTAAATCAGCTGCAGAACAAACAAAATCTGGTTTTATTTCCGTATTAGCGACTCCTGGAACAGTTAAACGTGCTTATACAAATGAATTAATTAACTCTTTTGCTGGACAGTGTCATGTTCAGCTTGTGGGAAGTAAAAAGCTGGCTGGACTTGCTGAAGATTATTTACGGGGAAAATCTATCGATTCAGAAGAGTTAAGAAAAGAAATCCTGCCATGTTTTGTGGAAAAAAATGGACAATATACGGATGTTATTGTTTTAGCCTGCACACATTATCCTTTTTTGATTAATTTCTTTCGTGAACATGCTTTATGGTCCGTTGAGTGGATTGATCCGGCGAAAGCGATCGCCAAACATATCAGATCTTTATTACCATTGTCGGGAGAAATACACCATCAATATATAAAGAAATATCAAGATTTTGCGTTGTTGACATCGAAAAATATCACTTCTTTAACGGAGAATTTGTTTAAAGGATTTGGCTTAAAACTCATGAAAGGAGTTGACTTTGGGTTACGAGACCAATAATGATGATCTGGCTATTTTTTCAAGAAAATAGCATTAATTGACGTGTCCCGTGGATAACTTTGCATATTGATATGTTAAGGTATTCTGTCAGTCTTTAGTATTTAAAGGCAGAGGAGGGCGCGTTTCCTTGGGATCTTAAGATCTCGTGTTTTATTTTATAAGGAAATGCGATGAGTAAACGCGAAACAACAAAGTATAAAATTGACCGTCGTATGGGAGAAAATATTTGGGGGCGTCCAAAATCTCCTGTCAATCGTCGTGATTATGGTCCAGGTCAGCATGGACAGCGTCGTAAAGGAAAACTTTCTGACTATGGGGTACAGTTGCGCGCTAAACAGAAATTGAAAGGGTTTTATGGAGATATTTCAGAAAAACAATTTCATAAAACCTATGAAGAGGCTGCTCGTCGACGGGGCGATACTGGCGAAAATCTTATCGGTCTGTTAGAATCACGTTTGGATGCTGTTGTTTATCGTGCAAAATTCGTACCTACGATTTTTGCTTCTCGCCAATTTATCAATCACGGTCATGTTAATGTCAATGGGCGGCGCACAAACATTCAATCTTATCGTTGTAAACCAGGTGATGTTATTGAGGTTCGGGAAAAATCGAAACAACTTGTTTTAGTGTTAGAATCAGTGCAATTGGCAGAACGTGATGTCCCTGATTATATTGAAGCAGATCATAAACAGATGAAAGCAACCTTTACACGTATTCCTGCTTTTGCAGATGTTCCTTATGCTGTGCAAATGGAACCTAATTTGGTTGTTGAATTTTATTCTCGATAATTTTTCTGTAAGAGAAATTGTTTCTCTCTTCTATTATGATAACTTCAAAATATTGTGTTATTCTTACAATATTTGAAGTTAATAAGTTCTTTTTGTAAATGGTTCTATATTAAGTTTATTGCTATGTTTTATAGTCATAAATTTGTATAGTTCCATTTCTTTTTTGTGTATCTAATTTATAAATTCAAAAAACATAAATGTAAGCTTGCTTTAATATTTTTTTATCTTTGCAAAACGAGCTGTTTATTGTGCAGGATATGGTATTATGAATGATGTTCCAGTTGAATATCAGGAAATAGAAGAAAACGAAGGGAGAGATGATCCTTTAATAAGCGAAGCAGATAATTGTCATCCAATGTTTCGTGTTGCTCCTGCAAGCGTAGAATTTAATAAATTACGCAAACGACTTTTACGTCATATGCGACAAGCTTTGGATGATTTTTCTATGCTCTCTACAGGAGAAAAATGGCTTGTTGCTTTATCGGGTGGAAAAGACTCTTATGGTTTATTAGCGCTTCTTTTAGACTTAAAGTGGCGAGGTCTTTTATCCGTTGAAATTCTTGCCTGTAATCTTGATCAAGGGCAACCAGGATTCCCTAAGCATATTCTTCCAGACTTTTTAAGTTCTTATAAAATTCCATATCGTATTGAATATCAGGATACTTATTCCATTGTTACAGATAAATTGGCAGAGTCGCAGACATATTGTTCACTTTGTTCTCGATTACGACGTGGTAATCTCTATCGTATTGCACGTGAAGAGGGATGTTCTGCATTAGTTTTAGGTCATCATCGTGATGATGTTTTAGAAACATTTTTTATGAATTTGTTTCACGGTGGCCGATTAGCTGCCATGCCTGGAAAACTTAAAAATGATGAAGGAGATCTTTTTGTGTTACGTCCTCTTGTTTATGCTGCTGAGGAAGATATGGAAAAATTTTCTCAAGCAATGCAATTTCCGATTATTCCTTGTAATCTTTGCGGTAGTCAAGATGGTTTACAACGTAATGCCATGAAAGAAATGCTGAAAAATATAGAAAGACAAATGCCAGGACGTAAAGATACGATGATTCGCGCTTTAACAAATGTACGCCCAAGTCATTTGCTTGATAAGAAATTCTTTGATTTTAAAACGTGTTAATAAAAATTAGATATTTAAAAAAATAAGTTCAAAGAGTTTAAGATAAGATACTTATTTATAATGATAATTTATTGTTTTTTAATTTAGATACGTCAGATTGTTTTGTTTCAAATTCTCTTATATTGCATCTATAAAAAACATCTGCCTGCATATCACAAAGGAAATTCTCGTGTGCATCAAACTCTCTTGAAAAAATTTTCCTTTCACTAACCAATGACTGTCGCAATATCAAAAATAGGAAAATAGTACGATTGTTGATTTGCTCTTTTGTTAATTAAAAATAGTGAACCTTGTGGATTTTATTTTATTCTGTTGCGCCGCCATCACCGTCATTTAAGGTATTAAATTAAGAGAATATATAACTGCTTGATATTTTGGGAGTGTATAGCAACACTCAGGGCAAGAATTGCTCGTAAATTCTCATGAAGTGAGTTACATAAGTGATCAAGTTCGATTGTGAGTAGCCGACCTTTTATAAACCAATGCTGATAGAAATCTTCATCATTGAGGACAGAGAAGGAGTTAAATTTTTAAACGGCTATACCATAAAGGTCATAGGCATCCGATTGTTCGATTTTAACGGTGACAAATTCACCAACACGCAGTGGGCGTCGTGATGATATATGGACAACACCATCTATTTCTGGAGCATCGTACTGACTCCGTCCTTTGGCAACTTTTCCTTGACTTTCATCAATAAGAACTTGGAGTCTTTTTCCAATTTTTTTCTTTAAAAGATATGTAGAAATTTGTTGTTGTTTTGCCATAAAACGATGCCAGCGGTTTTCTTTCACCTCTTCAGGAATATTTTCTAATCCCAAATTATTTGCGGCAGCTCCTTTTACTTCTTCATATTTAAAGCACCCAGCGCGTTCAATTTTTGCTTCTTCTAGCCATTCTAGAAGTATATTAAAATCTTCATTCGTTTCACCAGGAAAACCAACAATAAATGTTGATCGCAAAGTAAGATCTGGACAGATTTTCCGCCATTTTTCAATTCTACGGTTTGTTTTTTCCATAAGTGCGGGACGCTTCATGTGACGCAAAACAGCCGGTGATGCATGCTGAAAAGGAATATCCAGATAAGGAAGAATTTTTTTTTCAGCCATAAGTTCGATAACTTCATCAACATGGGGATAAGGATAAACGTAATGCATACGTACCCAAATACCCATATCGCCTAGTTCGCGACAAAGATCAAAGAATTTCGTTTTGATTGTACGATCTTTCCAAGAATTTTCGAGATATTTAAGATCAACACCATAAGCACTCGTATCTTGTGAAATAACCAAAAGTTCTTTTACACCCGCTTGCACGAGTTTTTCAGCTTCACGAAGAACATCGCTGATGGGACGTGAAGTGAGATCACCACGCAGAGTAGGGATGATACAAAAACTACATCGGTTAGAGCATCCTTCAGAAATCTTTAAGTAGGCGTAATGGCGAGGTGTTAAACGAATACCTTGGGGAGGAACTAAATCAAGAAAAGGATCATGAATTGGAGGAATTGCTGTATGAACAGCTTCTATAACGCTTTCATAAGCTTGCGGTCTTGTAATAGCCAATACATTAGGATATGTTTGGCGAATAGCATCAGGATCAGCACCAAGACACCCTGTTACAATAACTTTTCCATTTTTTTTAAGAGCTTCATCAATATTGGCTAATGATTCTTTTCTTGCCGAGTCAAGAAAACCACAGGTATTCACAATAACGACATCAGCTCCTTGATGTTGACGTGAAATTTCATACCCTTCAGAGCGAAGGCGTGTAATAATTCGCTCAGAATCTACGAGTGCTTTTGGGCATCCGAGGGAGACAAAACTAATACGAGGTGCTACCATAATGATCCTACAATTACTATGAATGATTCAGTTACGCTTTTATTAACTTAAAAATAATGTTCTTTATTTTTATACCTATGCAATACAGTCTGTTACAAAGTTATTTGATTTTTTTCTACAAAATTTTATGTGTTTTTATGCATGCATACAATTTTGTCTTATTATATCGTAAAATTCCATCATTGAGGACGAGGATATAAGGCTGCTTTCTTAAAAGCATTCAAGTTCTTTTCAAAGTACGTGGTGAATATTTTAAAGCTTACTTGCCAAGCCTTGCATAAGTGAAGAACATGGAGGGAAGGGAAAGTGAAATCCGCTCGATAAGGATCTGGATTGTTTATAAACCGAATTGGGGGCATCCTTTGGCTGTGGAGAAGAAGTCAATTGCGTGTGGCACAATAAAAAAATACTCAACAGCTTCTTATTGCGATATATATCGCGTACTATAAGATTTATTTTTTAATATTTGCGAATAAGTCCGGTAAGTTTGCCTTGTATTTCTACACGCTCGGATTCGTATGTCCGTACTTCATAATGAGGATTTGCAGCTTCTAATGCAATAGAAGCTCCTTTGCG
The DNA here is from genome assembly GCF_042195375.1 of Bartonella sp. CL100XZDX. Taxonomy (NCBI): domain Bacteria; kingdom Pseudomonadati; phylum Pseudomonadota; class Alphaproteobacteria; order Hyphomicrobiales; family Bartonellaceae; genus Bartonella; species Bartonella sp. CL100XZDX. The sequence continues at coordinate 42,703 of NZ_JBHIOH010000018.1, forward strand.
TCGATAACGTTTTAATGTTGCTTCTTTTTTATCAATAAACGCAACAATAATTTCACCTGTTATTGCTGTATTTTGACGTTTCACAATGATCGTATCTTTATCAAAGATACCAGCCTCCATCATAGAATCATCTTTAACTTCTAATGCGTAGTGCTCACCTGTATTAACCATATCGAGTGGAAGAGAAAGGCTGTTTATTTGCTGCAGTATAGCAGAGGCGGGTACGCTTGCAGAAATACGTCCCATAATAGGAATGGTGATATTTTTTTTTTCTTCTTCATCAAAGGGACTCAAGCTTTTTGATATTTCCCTTTTATTTCTTTCTATTATACTGGGAGAAATTTTACGTGCTAAAGAAAGGTTAAATGTTATTTTCTCAGGAAGTCGAATTACCTCCACAGCACGAGCACGATTAGGCAAACGACGTATAAAACCTCTTTGTTCTAAGGCTATAATGAGCTTATGAATACCAGACTTTGAAGAAAGTTCTAATGCATTTTTCATTTCTTCAAAAGAAGGAGGAACACCAGTTTCTTTTATATGGTTATGAATAAACAAGAGTAGCTCATACTGTTTACATGTTAGCATTCAATATTCCAATCAAAATAATAAAAATTAGTAAAGTAAAAATACATGTATATATAACACTTTTACAATTTTTATCGCCAAATCAAAATTATTTTCTTTGTTTTTGATATTATCGTTTAATAAATAAATATTTTTATTTATAGATATATTAAAATTATTATTTATATACTATATAGATACATTAATATTAAATAATGTATAAAATACTTTATAGTTCTGACTGAATTATCTAACACCAAATTTTATGACCAGTATTATCCTTTTCTTCTAAAAATATATCTACATGTTTTGTAATTTCTGATATAAAAAAGTTAAATAGAAGGTATTCTATATATTTAGAACTCTCTATGGGTATTTAAAATCATTTTACATACTGCATATTATTTCTGCTTTTTTATTCTTAGTAAAATTATCTACAGCTCTAATAGTGAACACAATTTATAGTCATTCGAGATATTTTCAATGAGACTAAATTTTTGCTTCATATCTACTTTATTCTATAGGATAAACTGGCTTTCGTTATATATTCATTATGCATAAATAAAATTATACTCTCAAAATGCCATTGTTGCTCATTGTTCCATTTTCAGGTCTAACGTGTCAACTGCTATATACTATTTTCATGAACCCTAATGTTGCGATAAATTTTGATTATTGAAAGGAGGCATAAAAGGTATTTTCATTTCTTTTTTATAGTTTTATTCTCTCACTTATATTGGTCAAGAAAATGCTTTTTATTGTTTCAATATAAAAAAGATTTGAAATGAGATAAGCTTACAGTATTTGAGACTTATCACTCAAGTGAAAAAATGATAAATTATTATAAATCAATATATTATCTTATAAATCTGTATTTATATTTGAAAATTGAACACTAAGATATAAAAAATAATATTATAATAAAAGGTATTTTTTCTTCTCTACCCATTATGCTTAACAACCCATGTGAGGGGAAGGGGGTAATTTATCATAATTTTAACGCTTCGAATCTATGCAATATTTTGCAGTGAAATTTTTCCTTTATTGAAACTTCAAAAATAAGATTAAAGAGTACTTATACAATGATGAAGTAAAGGGGTAAAAACGAAAAATTATTGATAATTGAAGAAAATAATAATATTTTTCTCCAAAAGGTGTTGACCAAATGGAAAGTCAACCGTATGTTCCCTTCACTTTCTACAAATTAGATAGTGTGCAAACTAGATAGCTTGTATGAGAGCGCGTAGCTCAGCTGGTAGAGCAACTGACTTTTAATCAGTAGGTCCAGGGTTCGAATCCCTGCGCGCTCACCAAATTTAAATTAATATCAATAGGCTATAAAAAATTTAAGAATCTTTCTTGTTTTTATTCTTTTTGAAGTTTTTTGTTGATTCTATAACCTGTCATTTTCTATCAGCTGTTTTGAAATAGAGCGATGCTATGCTGTCTCCTGTCCAACAAAAAAGAGCTTTAAGATTACGATAGGATTGTACCTGCGTTGGCAGCACATGTGGTTTCTAATTTTCTCAATCTATAGGTTGATTTTTTAATACCCACTGCATTACATGATTCGCAAAACAAGTTGCTAAAATCACCACTTATTCACACTTTATATTATGAAATGACTTTTCTATAAGATGTTGATTTATTTAATTTTTACTCTTTTTAACATCTACTATAGTACATTTATTTCTTATGAAGATCATAAAAAGGTTAACAATACGTTAATTTCTTGATAGAAGGGGCCAATTCAAGAGTGGTATATGCGCGAGGGGAATCATTTAAAAACGTAAATTCTTCCGTTGCGTACAAAAAGCGTGACGTGGTTTTTACAGTAGTACTTAACAGAAATAAGTGGACTGAATAGATGCCTTCAAATAGAAAAAAGAGATTTACTTTTATGATTAAACCAACACTTCAATTGTTTTCTATGATCGTCATTTCTCAGTCACTGGTATCTTGTTGCGCAAGCCAAACTATGAATTTTTCAATAAAAGATTCCTATCATAATAAACCAATTAACGTAAACACTTCTGTACTACCTCAACAAGTCTCCAATAAGAAGAATCAATCGGAAGAAAAAAAGCGTGGACGAGCGATTGTTGGTAAACCTTATCAAATAAAAGGAAAGTGGTATTATCCTCAAAGTGATCCAACTTATAAACGTGTTGGCGAAGCATCATGGTATGGTTCAGATTTTCATGGACGTTTAACTGCCAACGGTGAAATTTATGACATGAATCTTTTGACTGCTGCTCATCCTACAATGCCTTTACCTAGCTATGCTCGTGTCACTAATTTGAAAAATGGATCTTCAATCGTTGTTAGAGTGAATGATCGCGGACCTTTTATGAAAGACAGAATCATTGATTTATCAAGGCAAGCTGCGACAATACTGGGGTATGTAGATAGGGGGGTTGCAGATGTTAAAGTAGAATATATTGCTGAAGCACCTGTTGGCTATTATGATGGTGCATATTTAATGTCCTCTTATACTCCTGGAAATGCTGCCCCATACTCATTAGCGTCGGAAAATGTTTCGAAAAAAAGAGAAACTGTTTTGTTAAAAGAGCAGCGCAATACAGGAAACAAAAAGGAACTAGCTAAAGCAGCTGCTGTTGAACAGGAACAACGTAATAAAACTGTTGCAGTTAAATTGCCAGAAATTGGTCCTATCATGGTTGATAAGCCGATTCCATTCGATCAAGTTGCTTCTATAAATAAGCTAAACAAAAAAACAAAGGTCAATTGGCTACAACTGTTTTAAGAAAAAATGCATTGATTTTTTATCTATATAATTTTCTAGTAAAAAAGGTAAGAACTTACGGATTTAGTGTAAGATTTTCATCTTAAAGCGCGTTGTCCTTTTCAAAAAGCGTGGTGGGGTGCTATTATTATAAATTCAGTACGGCCTTTCTACTCCATTGCTGGTCTATTCGTCGTTTTATGATATTGCTTGCTTAATAAAGCGCGTACTTTTCTTACTGTAATAGCTTTTGCTAGACGAAGGTAGATTATTGTATCAGTCTGTTTGTGTAATCTCCAAAACAACTGTACAATCGATTTGAGAGGAATAAAAAGCTTAACAAGTAAAAAAATATTTTCTTTTGATTCGGCTTTGCAATTTTCCAAAGTATCCACGGTAATATCTTATGAAGAGATTATATATTACCTCATGCTTTTGTTTATCATGTTCTTTAATGGAGTAAGTTCCCTCACGAAAAACAGAGCGTCTCAAACAAAATACGCTTACATTGCCAATTCACGGACTTATTTAAAAGAGACATACTTCAACACGCTACAGGTCTATTTTACGACAGCGCCTGTGAATGGCATAACTGTAACGCCTTTAGATATCACCATCTTCACACTTATGAAGATATAAACCGACACCGTCATACACTTTGCAAGCCCCAATGTTTTATGCGATAATTCTTAACACTTGAGAGGTTGATAAGAAGTATTTTTACTCTCTTTTTTAATAATTTTTATCTATATACGAACCCTACTTATGATGCGTAAGCAAGCGATTTTATTGAATTCAATATGAGAGGAAATATAACGAAAGAATCTTACAGTATTTTGAATCAGATCCACGTTAAAAGATTATAATTTATCATAATAAATCAATCTACTATCAATATAAAACAACAAATAAAAAAAATTTTGTTTCTCATGCTTTAAAACATAAAATTGAATCTAGGTGGAAGATAAGAAGTGCATCATTTTACTTTTACTAACGCTGAATAAAAATAAAATCTTTTCTTGAGTCATCAATAATTCCTCAATTTGCGGAAATAAAAAAGTTTTTTCCTATATAAGATTCTTTATGTTGATCTTTGGGATGGGAGGAGCAGCTATGTACACAATATTAAGGATCTTATTGATATTATGGGGAGTATTGGCATTTGATACGTGGGGGAGAGCACAAGATTTTCAAATTTCTGCTTCACAATTGTTATTACTCGATGATGATACAGAGACAATACTTTATGAAAAACAAAGTGCTATTCCTTTTTTTCCTGCTTCATTAGTAAAATTGATGACAGCAGAAGTTGTATTTCATCAATTAAAAAAAGGATTATTAAAAAGTACGCAGAAATTTAAGGTCAGTGAAAATGCTTGGCGCAAGGGTGGAGCACCTTCTGGTACAACCACTATGTTTGCAAAGATAAAAACAGAAATCAGTGTTTCTGATCTGTTGCGTGGTTTAATTATTGTCAATGGAAATGATGCTGCTATTATTCTTGCTGAAGGCATATCAGGAGATGAAGCTCATTTCACAAAGTTGATGAATCAGCACGCTAAAATGATTGGATTATCTCAGAGTCATTTTGTTAATGCAACAGGGCTACCCGAAGAGGGACAATTTGTAACTGTGCGTGATATGATTATATTAGCACGTCATATTGTTCAGGAATATCCGGACTATTATGCACTTTATTGTGAGCCTCATTTTACATGGAATAATATTTTTCAACGTAATAAAAATCCTCTTATTTCTAAGGAAATTGGTGTAGAAGGATTTGGTTTTGGCTACAGTGAAAAAAAAGGTTTTTCAATGGTTGCCACCATTTCTAAAAATCATCGACGTCTTTTTTTAGCAATCAATGGTTTGCAAAATGGTAAAAAATATACAAAAGAAATAGAACGCATTCTTCAATGGGGAATGACGGCTTTTGATCTCAAAACGATTTTTACAAAAGAAGAAACGGTTGGTCGTGCTTCTGTTTATGGTGGTAAACAAAATTTTGTTCCACTCATTGTTAAAACACCAATAAGTTTTATGCTTTCGAATGAAAAAAAAGCAAATGTTAAAGCAAAAATTAAATATCATGGTCCATTGAAAGCTCCCATCGTTTCTGGGCAATCAGTTGGCGTTATTCAAATTTTAGAAGATAAAAAGGTTCTTCTGGAAAAACCAGTTTTTGCCGGAATGAATGTTCAGGAAGGAAGTTTCTTTGCAAAAGTAAAAAATGCATTCTATGAAATAACAATTGGATGGTTACGAAAATATTTATAGTTACGCGCTAATAAGGTTAAGATCATACGTGTCAGGTTATTTTATTACATTCGAAGGAGGGGACGGGGTAGGGAAAACGGTGCAGATTTCTTTACTTGCTGAGTCTCTCTCACACCAAGGTTATGATGTTGTCACAACACGAGAACCAGGAGGAACACCAGGAGCAGAAGCAATCCGGCATATTTTGTTGTCGGGGCAGGCGCGACAGTATGGACCGTTGATTGAAGCTGTTTTGTTTACAGCTGCACGTGTCGACCATGTTACTGAGGTTATCGCACCTTCTTTGCAAAAAGGTAAAATCGTTTTATGTGACCGCTTTATTGATTCTACACGCGTTTATCAAGGACTCAATGATACCGTCAGTTCTTCTCTTCTTTCTGTTTTAGAGTGTATTGCGCTCAATGGCATTTTGCCTCATTTAACATTTTTATTAGATATGCCTGCAATGTGTGGTATGAAGCGTGCAAATTTGCGAAGAAAAAAAACAGAAGAAATTGATTATTTTGAAAAAGATCTGTTGGAAATTCAAGAACAAAGGCGTCAGGCTTTTCTTCAATTGGCCAAACAGGAACCCCATAGATTTCGAGTTATTGATGCCACTGGCTCAGTGGAAGCCATTGCTCATCAAATAAAAAATATTTGTCATCAGGTATTGTTGGATCAGCTTTCATGAGTAATGTAAATACCTTACGCCAATATGATGATATTGATACAATTTTATCACCATCCCAGAACAATGTTATCTTTGGTCATGAGGATGTGCGTCATTTTTTGACACAAATGCTTAAAGAAGAGCGTTTACATCATGCATTATTATTTGAAGGAGAATATGGGATTGGAAAGGCTACATTAGCCTTTCATCTTGCTTGGAACATTTTAAGTTTTCAACAGAGTGCTTTCTTGAAACCCGATCCTTATTCTACCCCATGGCGCCAAATTACACAAGGAAGTCACCCTGGTCTTTTGTATATTTCACGTCGATTTGATGTGAAAACGCAAAAGTTTAAAACAGGAATACTCGTTGATGATATCCGTGATATTATGCATTTTTTAAGCCGAACATCACAAGAAAATGGATGGCGTATAGTTATTGTTGATTCTGCAGATGATATGAATAGAAATGCAGCAAATGCAATTCTTAAAATACTTGAAGAACCACCTACAAAAACGTTATTTGTTATTATCGCGCATTCTTCTGGCAAATTGCTTCCAACAATCCATTCACGGTGTCAAAAAATCTCTTTTCGTCCCTTGAATAACGATGAAATGAAAAAAGTTATTACACATATTTTCGCCAATCAGGATTTACCTGATGAGAAAACAATTGAAATGATTATTGAAAAATCTAAAGGAAGTCCTCGAAAAGCTGCTTTACTTGTTTGCCATGGCGGTTTTGAAATTATTAAAACAATTGATGCTCTCCTAGAGAAACCTGTTTGTAACGCAATGATTGTACATACTCTTGCACAAACATTTTCATCTGTTTCTTCTACATTCCAATTTCAACAATTTTGTGATGAAATTCTTAATAAAATTCAAAAAAAAGCTATCATGCTCGTTGAAAAGGGAGACTTATTTCTCTCAAAAAAATATGCGGAAAAATGGCGGGAGATTCATCAAGAAATAGAGGAAATACAACTGTTTAATCTCGATAAAAAGCAGTTTGTTATTAACTTGCTTTTTAAAGTTCATAAGATCATTCATGAGGATTAGTTTTTCCGTGACAATGCGATAAACAAACGTTATGTCATAATATCTTTTATTTATAGCGTTTTACAACGAGTATGACATGCGTGACACATATTACATAACAACTCCCATTTTTTATCCTAATGGTGCTCCACATATTGGACATGCTTATAGTGCAATTGCAAGCGATGTTTTAGCCCGCTTTCAACGGTTAAACGGAAAAAATGTATTTTTTCTTTCTGGTACAGATGAGCATGGTCTCAAGATGCAACAAACCGCAGCTGCATTAGGCATGACACCTCAGCAGCTTGCAGATCGTAATAGTGCGGTGTTTCAAAAAATGCTTGCAGTATTAAATTGTTCTAACGATGATTTTATCCGTACGACAGAAGAACGCCATTATCAAGCTTGTCAGGAAATTTGGAAAAAGATGGAAGCAAATGGCGATATTTATCTCGGTCGTTATACGGGGTGGTATTCGGTTCGCCAAGAAGCCTATTACGAAGAAAAAGATACGGAAGTTGGACCAGACAACATCCGTCGTGAGAAGGAATTAGGCTCTCCAGTTGAATGGAATGAAGAAGAAAGTTGTTTTTTTAGACTTTCTCATTATGAAAAGGCTCTTCTTGAATATTATGAAAAACATCCTGATTTTATTGCTCCATTTGAGCGGCGTAATGAAATTATAAGTTTTATCAAATCAGGTTTAAAAGATATCTCTATTTCACGCGCAAGTTTTAACTGGGGAATTGCTGTTCCTGAGAATCCAAAGCACGTGATGTATGTCTGGGTTGATGCGCTTACAAATTATCTATCAGCAATAGGTTTTTTCAATGAAAATTCAAAAAAACGTGATTTTTGGCCTGCAAATACGCATATTATTGGTAAGGATATTATTCGTTTTCATGCAGTCTATTGGCCGGCATTTTTAATGTCTGCTGGAATTGAATTGCCTAAAAATATTTTTGCACATGGTTTTTTACTTAATCGTGGTGCAAAAATGTCAAAATCTATTGGAAATGTCGTTGATCCTTTTGAAATGGTTGAACACTATGGTCTTGATCAGGTCCGTTATTTCCTTCTCCGTGAAGTGCCATTCGGACAAGATGGTAGTTATAGTCATGAAAGCCTTGTGAACCGTATTAATGCTGATCTTGCTAATGATCTTGGTAATTTAGCACAGCGCTGTTTGTCTATGATTGCCAAAAATTGTAATGCACAAATCCCGAAACCAGCTTCATTTTCAGCTCAAGATAAACAGCTTTTAGAACAATCTCTTCAAGTACTTGAAACTGTACACCAAGCTATGTCTTCTTATAGTATGCATTTAGCACTTTCAGCTATTTTTTCAATTGTAGCAGATGCCAATCGCTATTTTGCCAACGAACAACCTTGGAGTTTACGTAAAAATGATCGAGAGCGATTTTCTACAGTTCTTTATATAACTGTAGAAATCTTGCGGAGAATAGGAATTATGCTTTTGCCTTTCATACCCCAATCAGCAGCAAAACTTCTTGATAGCCTTGCGGTTGCTGAAGATGATCGGTTATTGTATCATATAAGTCATTCAAAAATTCAAGAAGGGCTTGATCTTCCACCACCAGAACCAATTTTTCCTCGTTATATCTTGAAGAAAGAAGATACTCATCATGTTGATTGATACACATTGTCATCTTGATTTTGAAGATTTTTCACAAGATTTGGATAATGTTATCCAACGGGCTTTAGATGCTGACGTTAAACGTATGATAACAATTTCAACCCATGTTTATAAGTTAGATAAGCTGTTAGCCATTGCGCAAAGCTATGATCAAGTCTTTTGTTCCGTTGGAACACACCCCAATCATGCGCATGAAGAACAAAATATTACAGCGGAAGAGCTTATACAGCTCTCGAATCACCCTAAAATTGTTGCGTTTGGGGAAGGGGGGCTTGATTATCATTATGATTATTCTACTCCAGAAGAGCAAAAGAAAGTTTTTCATGAACATATCATTGCTTCTCGAGAAACACAGATTCCTCTTGTTATACATTCACGCAATGCCGATATCGATATGGAGAAAATATTACGTGAACAGACAAAAGAAGGAGCTTTTCCCTTTATCCTTCATTGTTATTCGTCTGGAATGCAACTTGCTCGTGCTGGAATTGAACTTGGTGGTTATATTTCTTTTTCAGGTATTCTTACTTTTAAAAACGCATTTGAAATCCGTGAAATAGCAAAAATTGTGCCCCATGAGCATTTGTTAGTGGAAACAGATGCTCCATTTTTAGCACCTAGTCCCCATCGGGGCAAAACAAATGAACCATCTTTTGTATGTTATACAGCAGCTGTTTTGGCTGAAACAATTGGCTTAAGCATTGAAGAAACAGCTCAAATAACAACGCGTAATGCTTTTCGTTTATTTAGCAAAATGAAATAAGGCAAAAGATATGTGTGATCAATACCGATTTACAATATTAGGTTGTGGTCCTTCTCCAGGAGTGCCAAGACCTAATGGTGATTGGGGAACATGTGATCCGAATAACCCTAAAAATAAACGCTACAGAAGTTCTTTATTAGTTGAACGTATTAAACCTTCAGGAGGCAAAACAACGATCGTTATTGATACAGGTCCAGATTTTCGCTCACAAATGATCGATGCGCGTGTAAGCCATCTTGATGCTGCTCTTTACACGCATTCTCATGCAGACCATATCCACGGTATTGATGATTTACGCAGCTATGCACTTGCACAAAAATGTTTAATAGATATCTATGCCGACAGATTTACACTAGAGCATCTCAAAAGTGCTTTCGGATATTGTTTTCAAACTCCAAAAGATTCATCTTATTCTCCCATTTTAAAAGAGCATCTTATCAATGAAGATAGCCAATTTATTATTCAGGGGCAGGGCGGAGAAATAAGCGTCAATACACATTTACAACACCACGGAAACATTCATTCCTTAGGTTTTCGGATTGGGAATGTTGCCTATTGTACGGATGTTAGTAAATTTCCTGAAAAAACTTTATCCAAATTAATGGATTTGGATGTTCTCATCATTGAAGCTCTTCAATTTAAATCCCATCCGAGTCATTTTTCTGTTGATCAAGCATTACAGTGGATAGAATATTTAAAGCCAAAACAAGCAATACTCACACATATGGACAGATCGCTGGATTACAATAAGGTTATAAATTACGTTCCATCCTATGTAAAACCTGCATATCAAGGTCTTACTTTTGAAACAGATGCATAAGCTTATTATGCGCAATATTTTAAGTTAAATAAAATACTTTTAAATTTATCCTTTATTTTATTTCATTTTTGACATATTTAGTGTTTTTTATGTCAAAAATGAGGCTTTTATGTATAAGAATTTTAAGCGGGGTGTATGTATTGTGGTTTTAGCGGTTTCCTTAACAGCATGTGGGGGGCGTTTAGAAAAAAATATTGCAACGACAACATTACATGACGGATCAATGAGTTGTGCCGATATTCAACGGGAGTTTTTTGCTAATAAACGTCAGATTAATGATACAATTGCAGAGCGTTCTAAAGCAAGAAATAAGAACGTGGCTTTAGCAGCAGCAAGTGTTGTATTTGTACCTGCTTTGTTTTTTATGGATACTAAATCCAGTGAAAGTAATGAAATTTCGGCTTTAAATAACCGTAATGCTGTTTTGAGTGATCTTGCACGTATGAAACGTTGTAAAATACCTTAAAGACCAAATTTTATTTTAAAAGTAAATTGTATGATATAAATATTATGATGATGTTTTAAAGTAGGGTTTTCTTTTTGGATAAAGGGTTTATCTTCTGCATCATATTATCGCATAATATATATTATGGAACTTTATAGAAAAAGTATATCTAGCATCAGCGCTTTGAAGAATGAATCTTTAAAATGAGCTACTTAAATTAGCTAAGATTGAAAATCGAGCCTGTTATTCTGGCTCGAAAATTTCAATCACAATGTTTTTTTATTTTTTACTCTTTTAAAAAACACCATCACAATTTGTAGTGCTATAAAAGCTAAAAACAATATTCCATGAAATAATGGTACAAATGGCTGATAAATAAAATCGGAATAATACATTGTTATTGCTTCAATCAATGCTGCAATACACCACACAATGATGCCCCATAGTGAATACATCCAAAGTCCAACTAAGGCAATAGGATAGAGAATAGCCAATATAGCTGATGCAAATTGCCACTGCCAAGGCATAAGATCAAAACGCCATAGAATACCTGGAAAAACACCAACAAGGCGTATCCAATAACAAATACCTAGAACTAAGCAAATAAGTGCCAAAAACCGTAAGTAACAGTTATAGATTAAATTGATTTTTGAAATATGTTTGTGAGAATTATTTTTCACAATAATAACTCTTGTTCAATAGGTTGGAAGTAAGAATCTACCATTTCATCTGTCACATTTGAAAGTTTATCTGGCTGCCATTGAGGTCTTGTATCCTTATCGATTAACATAGCACGTATACCTTCATAAAAATCATGTGAATGAATCATATGATGCGCTATGCGGTTTTCAATTTTCATACAATCTTCCAACGTTTGAGATGAATTCTGTTTCATTTGTTTCCAGATAACTTTTAAACTTGTCGGGGAACGTGACTGCAAAATATCATAACATTCTTTAGCAAATAAAACATCTTCATTGCTTTTTTTATGTAGCAACTCAAGACATTCTTCTAAGCTATGGGCACTAAAACAACTGTTAATAATACAACGTATTTCATGACTTGTTTCATAGTCTTTTGTAATTGCTCGCTCGTTTAAAGCTAAAGTGGGATCTCCTTGCTCAATAACAGCTTTTCTAATCATATCGAATTCAGTTTCAGCAACGGCGTGTGTTGCTAATCCTAAATTTAAGCAATCTCCCCACTTTATGCGTGCGCCCGTTAATGCAAGATAGATGCCAAAATGATTGGGAAGAGATGGTAAGAAAAAACTTGCACCTACATCTGGGAAAAATCCAATCGCACCTTCTGGCATAGCAAAAACTGTATTTTCTGTAACAATTCGATGCGAACCATAGAGAGAAATACCTACTCCTCCTCCCATCCAAATACCGTTTAAGAAAGAAATGTAGGGCTTTGAAAAATGTTTGATATAAGCATTTAAGCTATATTCATCCCTAAAGTATTGACAAGCAGCAACACTTTTCCCCATATGATAGATTTCTACAACATCTCCACCAGCACAAAAAGCACGCCCCTCCCCTTCAATTAAGACACAAGAAACATTATCATCTGTTTCCCATGTTCTGAGAGCTTTTTTTAAAGCTGAAACCATTCGTTGATTAAGAGCATTTAATGCTGAAGGACGTGTGAGCTTTATAATACCAGCCCGCCCTTCTTTCGTAAAAGAAATATCATCATCTGCTCCAAAATTAATTTGCATCTCACACCCTTCTTAAAACAACTATTTTATTGTTTTTTTTATATTTTTTGCCCCAAGTTGAGGAAATATTTGCATGATTGCACCAATACAATATATATAAACTCCTGTTACCGAAATTCCTATTTTAACCCAATAGGGAGCCTCTAGTTGATAAAAGAAGGCAGAAATACCAAAAAAACACCATAAGAGAAAAATGGGAAAATTAACCCTACGTAAACGAAGGACTCTTACTGGATGAATAAAATAAATTGGCAAAAAAGATATAATCGCCGATAAAACAATAATGATAAAAGTAATCCACTCTCCTGGTCTGACGACAAAAAGCGTAAAAATCATCATATTCCAAACAACAGGAAATCCTTTAAAAAAATTTTCTTTGGTTTTCATACTAGTATCTGCATAATAAATAGCAGATGAAATAACAATAATTGCACTCAATGAAAATGATAACCCTACCCCCATAAAACCACTTTGATAGAGTGCAAAGGCAGGAATTAAGACATAAGTCACGTAATCAATAATATTATCTAACAGTTCTCCAGACCATGTTGGAAGAACGTATTTAACATCAAGTTTACGTGCAATTGGTCCATCTATACCATCAACGAGAAGAGCAAGCCCAAGCCAACAGAACATAGCTGTCCATTCTTTTTGAGAGGCTGATATAAGAGAAAGAAACGCTAAAAATGATCCCGAAGCTGTTAGTAAATGAACAGAAAAAGCCTTTGCTTGTGGCATTGTTACTTTTTTATGGCGTAATAATTTAGCATTTGTTTTGATTTTCTTTGTTAGTTTACGTTTCAAGTTTTTCTTATCCTCGTTTTTAAAGTCTTCAACCATCTATCAATACGCCATTTTTTACCGATGATATAACTCAGCATTTTAAAAAATCATAAAAAGGTTACTTTTTTATATCGCATTATTTATTACATACTATAATAGAAGAGCTTCATATAATAAAAAGAGAGCGATCATTTGGAAATGTTAAAATATTTTCTCAATGGAGAAAGGTTCAAGTCATTGTGATATTTGAAAAGGAAGAGCATAAAGATATTGCTGTTATTGGTGCAGGCCCTGTCGGAATGTTAGCGGCGCTGAGTCTTGCACATGAGGGGCTTTCTGTTTTTCTTGTTGGGCCCCCTGCTCATACAGATGAGTTACGGACAACTGCTCTTATGATGCCTGCAATACGCATGCTTCAAAAACTCAATATTTGGGATAATCTTCAAAAACATGCAGCAGCTTTATCTTCCATGAGAATTATAGATATAACTTCTAGAATTGTGCATGCTCCTACGGTGCATTTTTCTTCTGCTGAAATTGGTGAAAAAGCTTTTGGCTATAATATACCTAATGTAAAATTGAACAGTGCTTTAGTCGATGCTGTTACACATACGCCCAATATTACAAGATTTGTTTCTGCAGCCAAATCTGTTCATCACACAAAAAAACATGTATGTATTACTCTTGCTGATTGTAGAGTCATTCAAGCACCACTTGTTATTGCAGCTGATGGATGTCACTCTCTTACACGTGCCGCAGCAGGGATAAGTGTCAAACAGTGGAATTATCCACAAAAAGCACTTGTTCTCAACTTTTCTCATGAGTTTTCTCATCAAAATACATCAACCGAATTTCATACAGAACACGGTCCATTTACACAGGTTCCACTACCAGGACGAAGATCTAGTCTTGTATGGGTTGTTCATCCTTCCCGTGCTGAAGAATTATTGAATACAGAACCAAAAACAATTGCAAAAATGATCGAAAACAAAATGCAATCAATGCTTGGAAAGCTAAGCTTAGAAACATCAATTCAAGCATGGCCGCTTTTCGGACTTCTTTCTCGTCATTTTGCTGCTAATCGAACAATTTTAGTCGGTGAAGCCGCTCATGTTTTCCCCCCTATTGGGGCACAAGGATTGAATTTAGGATTCCGTGATGTCCAAACTTTAATTGATATTTTACCTAATAAAATATCCAATTCTAACTCTGAAATGATTGTTGCACATTATAACAAATGTCGCAAACCAGATATATTAATCCGAAGTGGAGCTGTTCATACACTGAACTCTGCTCTACTTTCTCATATGTTGCCTGTTCATATCATACGAAGCATTGGGCTTGGTTTGTTACATAGTTTCCCACCATTACGTAATTTATTTATGCGCGAAGGAATGTATCCGGGTTATGGATTCAAGAAAATTATGCAAATATCTCCAACAAAATCATCAAAACAGCCCTACTGAACAATAATGGGTAATAACGTAAAATAAAAAAATAATAAATTGCATTTTGCAATCATATCATATTACTGATGCAAAAAATATCTTTGTTCTTTCTAGGAAAGAAAAAATTATTATATATATTTAGCATATTGATATGAAATAAGATAAAACTTAATTATAGACTAAAGCTTAAATTGTAAAGATATCTTGCTAAATCACATCTGTTAAATTTTGCACTATAAAGAAAATGAAAAATAATACCGTTTTTAAAGAGTTATTTTATAATATTAATTTTAATAAGAAAATAAATAATAAAAAACAGTTTTATTTAATCAATAGATTTTAAAATCTTTTTATTATTAAGTATAATATTAAAAATAAAATCATCTTTGGAACCTGTTAGTAACACAGAGGTTAATGAAGTGTTGTTTTAACAAATGGTAACAAGATGACACTAAATAAATTTTTGAAATTAAGTACTTTTTTTATAATGATTGTATGTGTCTCGTTGATAGTCACTACTTCAATAAGTGAAGTTTTTCACCTTCCTTATTGTCAAACCTTTACCTATAGCTCTACTCAAAATGTCACTAAAATAGGTCAGAACTCATTTACTGCTTCACAAATTAAAAATTGTCTTATGCAAAATGGTTTTGAGAATATTAAACGATTGCGTTTAGATGACAATGGCATCTGGCGTGCTTTAGTAAAATTTAAAAAGTCCCATTTTTTCGTATCCGTTGATTATTCAGGAACAGTTAGCATTCAAAATGAAAGAAACGAATATGATTGATTTTAAAACTTACAGCAACATTTCTTTTTACAGCCGTAAGAAAAAAAACTTAAAAAAGTGCTGCCATTCTATTAAAGAATTTGCTTTCATTGGCGTTTTAAATGGAAGCATATCAGGAGCTATCGCGGCAACTCTTTCAGCTTATGGTTATATTGCTCTTCCAGGATTTGGTCCAGTTATCGCAATGGGTATAGGAGCAGCACTTTCTGCCGGAATAATAATAGGAGCACTGATAGGATCAGGAATGGGAGGAAGTGTCGGTATATGCTGTATTTTATGGGAAATTTATATGAATCATAATAATTCTTTCTCTTATAAATTTCATAATGAATAGAAATTTCTCGTCATTTTTTCTATGAAAAACAATTAAATCATCAACAAATTATATGTTCTTTTTTTTTTGATGAAACGATTATCATATTATAAATGAAATAACATCTAACTTATTAAAACTGTTTGCTTAATTCTTTATTATACATCAAAAAAGTAGCTTTTTTAAAGCATCTCTTGAAGAAATGTAAGCGAGATATAATTATCAGTCTATGGAAGCTACATTTTTTATAGATCAAAAAATGAAAGTTATGTTTAGAAATATATATATAAACATACTTTAATTTATTTGCTCTTTCTAATAACTAATATTTATATTTAAATTATTTTTGTTAAAGTTCAATTTAAGACATTTATATAATATATTATTAATATAGATTATTAATTATAGATAATAATCTATTTAAAAATAAGTATAAAGGTATTTTATGAAAAAAATATTATTATCATTATTGTTTTTTATGGCATTTTTAATTCATAAAAATTCTGTATTAGCACTATCAACACAAGTAAATATTTATAAATTAGAAGATAACAATTTCAAAAAGGCTATTGGTAGCATTAAAATTGAAGAAAACACATACGGTTTGATTTTCATCCCTAATTTATCTACTTTATCAGAAGGGATGCATGGTTTTCATGTACATGTGAATCCTTCATGTGATACAAAAGATGGCATAATTGGTGGAAGCGCAGGTGGACATTATGATCCAGAACATACCGGAAAACATTTAGGACCTTATAATGTCAATGGTCATCTTGGTGATTTACCAGCACTTTATGTTGATAAGCACGGATATGCCATAATGAGCGTTCTTGCTCCACGATTAAAAAAATCTCTGAAATTAAAGGGCGCTCTTTAGTCATTCATTTAGGGGCTGATAATCAATCAGATAAACCATTACCGCTTGGCGGAGGTGGTGCACGTTTAGCGTGTGGTATTATTGAAAAATAAAGAGAGTATTGTGGCAAACTGTGATAGTACACCCCTTTACTATAAGATGTGAGAAAAATTTATTTTTTAAATCTATTTCAAGAAATTGAGTAAACTGTGTGAATATTTTATAAAATTAATATTTTTGAATGTTTACTTCGGATAATAAAAAACTTAATAATAATCAAAATGAACAGCAGTAGAAATTAAAGAAATAGTAGTGTAAATTCTCCGTAAGAAGACTTCAATATGAGAAAGTAATATTTTTAATTCTTGATATAAACAAAGAAAAAAAGTCGAATTTCACTCTCTAAAGTAGCAAATTTGTAATAAATTATAGTGATTAAGTCTAGTATCTAATGGAATCACGCCCAATGCACAAAATAGAACAGGCCTAAAACAGAATTTTTACTCTTCTCCTACTCAACCCCACTCATGAGGTACGCGAAAAAAATTTAATTGATACAATATCAATATAATAAGTCAAACAAAATAGTTAGAGTAATTTTTCATCACTCTGAAAAAAGGGCTTTTAAACAATGGAGTCTTTTTAAAAATACCCCTTATAGATACATATGATCCCAATCTAGAGGACGCATCTCACCAGTTTGATAAAATTGACGAATGAGCTTAATATAATCAAGAAAATCTTTGTTTTCCTCCACTAATCTATTAGCAGTATCACAGTCAATATCACTACGTTCTTTGGCAGGAATTAAGATCTCACTCTCGGAAGAGTTTTCCTTATTAAGTCTTATAAATCCAATTCCATGCAAACTTGAAAGCATCCGAAGCTCTTTTAATGTATCAACTCCTTCAATTTCACTAGCTACTAAATAACTCAAATTAGCCCATGAAGAATTACTAACTGTTTGAAAAAATGCTTTTCGTAAATTTGAACGATTGATGAGAATTTTTACTTCAAAAGACCAAAGCTTTGTCTTTTTATCAAAATATTGCAAAACACAGTCTTTGATTTCACGATTCCATTCCTTGCTTAAATCTTGCATCCCTACGAGATCTGGATAAAGCCATTTATTTCCGCCTGCACCATGTTTATTACGAGAACATTTCTCATTAATGCGCTTGCTATAAACTGCAAGCTCTGACCATAAAAATTTAGATAATAACGGATAAAGATCATGCTCTTTAACAGAGCCACCTTCTGTTCTACTCTTTGCATTGTCCTCTATTGCGTCAATTTCAGCACTATCTGTTTGTTTAGTAAAATAATATTGTCGCGGTCGTCCTTCAGTGGTTTTAATTTCTGAATAACGCTTTTGTAATTGAGGGCGCTGCGATCCTATTTCAGCAACAATTTGCTGAATAAGAGCTGCATCACTATTAAGGGGATTGATTATCGCCGTTGAATGCTTTTGTTTTTGGCGGCATTTCTCTGGGTAATTTTCAAATATCCATTGAGCAATTTCTCGAGCTGTAAACTTTTTCGTCGGGTTTTTCTTTAAAAAATTAAAAACAGTGTTTGTTAAATTTAAAGTCATATGAAAAACTCCCCCTTTTATCCTCTGGGTATTTCATTATATTCAGGCGTTTTAAATGAAAGAACAATAAACTGTTTAAGTTTTTTAAAAAAAGGACATTTATCAAATTACTCAATAAAATTAAAATATTTTTTTAATTTATGACTATAACTCAAAGATCTTTTCACATAACGAAAATAAGATTGTACTTTTATAAAAAATTGTAAATGTGCTACAAATCCCCATACAAAAGCATAATCTTGTATAACTTTTCTATACATTTTTCCTTTTATTTTAACGTCGTTAGAAAAAAGTTAAAAATAATTATTCAAACATTTGATTGAACCTCACACCCGTCAATTAAAAAAACTTATGTGTTTTATTTTTGAAGCAAAAAGTTACGAGCTCTCAAGTATAGAT
The DNA here is from genome assembly GCF_042195375.1 of Bartonella sp. CL100XZDX. Lineage (NCBI taxonomy): Bacteria > Pseudomonadati > Pseudomonadota > Alphaproteobacteria > Hyphomicrobiales > Bartonellaceae > Bartonella > Bartonella sp. CL100XZDX. The sequence continues at coordinate 61,579 of NZ_JBHIOH010000018.1, forward strand.
TCTGAAATGGTAAACTCTGCACACAAACCTTCAAAACTACTATTTGCTTTAATAGCATCATGGGGAATAAGAACATAATACCATTTTTTATCGCCATAAGTCGCCGCATAGCGCGTTGCATGACAACACCATTGAACTGCAGCTTCTCTCTTTTTTAAAACAATAGGACTTTGCATTTCAGAGGCTTTTTTAGGCTCACAAAGATATTTGGCATCCTTCGTTTCTACAACAAAGTCCGGTTCATAAGTCGATCCTTTATCATATTCTATTCTGAAAAAACCTCGAGCGGGTTTCATCCATTTCAAGACTTGTGCATCATCCTCTAATATTTGAGCAAATCGTAATTCCCCTTCTACTGAATCAAACTTTTGTAAAGGATAACAGCATTTTCTAAAGCCGCTGAATACAAGTTTTTTAATATCACTTTTAATGGCAGGAATATTACGAAAATCAAGAGGAGACGTCCCTTGCGGTAACACATAATGGATAGGTGATAAAGTTGTAAAACCTTGTGTAACTTTAACCGCATAATCTTTTTGCGTTTCCCATTGATGTTCTCTTAATTGCGCAACAATAAAACTAGTAAGCTTGTGCTGATAGTGAATTAATACGTTCTCAACAGCTGTATCATTGGGTAAATAAGATCGGAAATGTTCTACTATCTGACTAGCTAATTTTCGTAATAAGAGCGTATGGTTATCATAATCGACAAAGTCATTATCAATCAAACCACGAATGATGTAGTTTCAAGATAAGGCTCTTTTACATATTCATTCTTAGAAGTAAGAAAAATGCTTTTATGGGTACGCAATTCTCGAATTAAAAGTTCTTTACTAACAGGTTGAAAATTTAAGCTTTCTAGATTTTTTAAATCAAAATCATAAAAACCATAAGTAACATCACGCGAAGGTATGAGTATAATATTTGGAATATCTATTATCAGTTCTGTTAATTGTTTTGTCAGAATTGTCACCACTTTTGATACAAGAGACTTTTGTGATGAAGGCTTAATATTCATAACTTTATTAGCAATTGTTTCTTGTATCTGTGCAGAACAAAGCATTTGAGAACTTGGCAATTTATCATTCTCTTTGATAAGATCCCACGCGATCGCTGCAATTTCTTGCTCCTCAGGCGTTAATGTAGGGGAATCTGTATTACGTAATATGATACCTTGTAAATCAGAAGATGCTCCATTTATATCGGAATTACGTGTTACCATCGTTTGCATCAATAAAGCTTCTACTTGACTTGGAACTGTCACTATATCGGTCTTTTCAAAGGGGATATTCCCTCCTGTTCCAATCTCAATATGCTTTTTTATAATTGAGTTTGGATCGTTTGCACGATCAATAATATCTTGAAAACGATCATGCGCAATAATTGTTAAACGATCAATAACTTCCACGCCTGTTCTATACCCATAAGGCAAACGCAATCCACGCCCAATTGTTTGCTCTGTTAAAATTTCTGAAGCCGATGCACGCAACGGTACAATAGTATAGAGATTCGTAACATCCCACCCCTCCTTTAATTTATTAACGTGAATAACAATTTCTGTTGGGTTATGAGAATCTTCAATTGCAATCAGCTTTTGAATATTTTGATCTTCTTCTATATTCGACTGTTTTGTATGAATCTCTAAAACTTTTCCCTTATAAGCCCCTGCAAAAAAATCATCTGATTCCAATAAATCACGCAATTTCTGTGCATGATTTGTATCTTGAGAAACAACTAAAATAAAAGGCTTAACGAACTTTTTGTTATAATCTTTTGCATAGACAATTAAATCTGCTTTCACATTTTCATGGGCATGAATTGCATCTTGTAATTTGATATGTTCTAATTGCTCAGATGTATAATTTTGAGGTGAAAATCTTTACGTGTAGCAACAGCAGGCTCTTTTACAAAACCATCCCTCATAGCCTCTGCAAGTGAATAACTATAGACAACATTTTTAAAATCTACGGGTTTTGCACCTATTGTTTTTGGTGTCGCTGTAAGCTCTATTCCTAAAACAGGTTTTAACTCATTAATTGCTGCCGCACCAGCAGAAGCACGATAATGATGTGCTTCATCCATTAACAAAACTAAATCAGGAAGATTTGCGAGATAATCAAAATAACTTTCGCCAATTGTCTCTTGTAAGCGTTTAATCCTCGGCATACTAGATTTTAGTGCGCCTTTTTTATTATCTGTTGTATTAATTTTAGAAATATTAAAAATATTGATAAAGGCCGTATCTCTATTCTCAAACAAACGCTTTTGTCCTTCAAAATGGTGTTCATCAACGCGAATACCTTTACCACTTTCATAATCTTCACCTGTAATAATAACGGGTCTATTGGCAATAAATTCACTCATTCCACTGAAAACATACTTCGGACTTTGGGGACTAAAATCCTGTTTTAACTTTTCATAAATAGTCAAATTTGGCGCTAAAACAAAAAAATGGCGACTGCGACCTGTTAAGTAAAGATAGCTAATAAAAGCCCCCATAAGTCGCGTTTTTCCAACACCCGTTGCTAAGGCAAAACAAAAAGAGGGAAAGTTTCGTTCAAAATCTTGTACAGAAGGATAAAGATTTTTTATCACTTCTAACTCTGCAACCAAATCAGCATTTTTAGAAAGCTCTATATTTTCTAAGATTTTTACCAAAATATTGAAAGATTCACGTTGAGGATCACGTAACGATAAGCGAGCAGAAATCCTTTTTTCAATAGTGTTCATGAAAAACTCCGCTTTTTATATACTATTCAAATAAATCTAATTCTGCTTGCGCAATATCTTTATTTTTGTTGTTTTCTTTTACCACAATCACTGGTTCAAGATTGGCTACATTTAAACTGTAATCGTCCCTTCCCCATTCGCATTTTTCTAACACTGCACGGGGGATTTTAGTGAGTGTCAGATTTTCAAAGGATGCTGATTTTGTATCAAAGGCTGTACCACAAATCAGCAACGTGCGATGAGAGCCTACCTCTTCACTCATTATACGGAGTTGTTCATGGGTCATAGCGCTTGTTGTGACATAAATATAATCTGTTTCGGTTGAGTACCCTTGCATCCAATAATGATTTTCATCAGGTGCATAGGTAAATCCCATACTGTTTGCACATTGCTTCTGAAAGCATCGCAGCATTATATTCGCGACTAATAATCCATTGTCCCCATGGATCTTTTTGCAACAGAGAAGGTGTAAGACTATAATAACGAAATCCACCGCCACCTTGCCAATTGACACTTTTGGAAATTCCCCCTTGATCAGTTCCATCAATGACTTGTTTTAAACGAGGGATAATATGGGTGTGACAATGTTCACCAAGTTCAATCATAATCCACTTTCTTCCCATTTTATGAGCAACAGCACCGGTTGTGCCGGAACCCGCAAAAGAATCTAAAACAAGATCACCAGGATTAGTGGCAAGTTGAATGATGCGTTCCATTAACCGCTCAGGTTTGGGAGTTGTAAAGACATTATCAGAATTAAAAACTTTGACTTCTCTTTTGGCATCTTGGTTGTGTCCCACTTCTGTATAGAGCCAAATCGTCATTGAAACCATACCATTTTTTACTTCTGATAAAAAACGTTTCATAGAAGGAACATTACTTCCTGTTGGACCAAACCAAATACGATTATCGTTCAATAATTCAAAGATTTTTTTTTATTCATAGCCCAACTTCTACCATTAGGAGGCATTACCTTGCGTCCAGAAGGTGTGATGATTTCATAAATATCCTTAGGTGTTACTCTTTTTACGGATAAATCTCCAGATTTCCAAGGACCGCGAGGATCATTATCAGGATTTTTATAGCGCGCATCCATATTGTTTGAACGAGGAAGCAATTGAGGGCGCCAAATCGTTTTATCTTTGGCATAAACCATGATAAAATCATGGTTATCGGAAAGCCATTTTGTATCATTTTGTGGAGCATATTTCTTTTGCCAAATAATATTGTTGATGAAATTTTGGCGACCAAAAATTTCATCCATCATCACTTTAAGATAGGCTTGCTCATCATCATCAATTGATATCCAGATACTTCCATCATCCGCCAGTAAATGATGTAACAATTCTAGCCTGTCTCTCATAAGGCTGAGCCATATGGAATGCTCTAAACCATCTTCATAATGTTCAAAGGCATTGCCTGTATTATAAGGCGGATCGATATAGATACATTTTACCTTCCCCGTATATTCTTTCTCAAGCGCTTTGAGCGCGAGCAAATTATCACCAAAAATAAGTTTATTATCAAAAATATCTTGGGATGATATTTGATGCGAAGCGTGATAAGATTTTTCAAGATCCTCTAATAAGATACGAGGCTCTAGTTTTGGGCGTTTTTCTTTTCCAATCCAGTTAAGTTCTAGTTTTTGTTTATTATAACTCATGCGATCGTCCTTAAATTCAAATGCTTGTGAAAAGTAAACAGCTTATTCATGAATGGCTAAATTAGAGTCTCTTAACAATACTTTTAGTACCATCCGACAGCAATTTGAGCTTCTTCTGACATACAATCAGGTGTCCATGGTGGATCAAAAGTCATAGTGACTTCAACATACGAAACCCCTTCAACTGCACTGACTGCATTTTCTACCCACCCGGGCATTTCACCAGCAACAGGGCATCCCGGTGCTGTAAGAGTCATTTCAATTTTTACTGAACGATCATCTTCAATATCAATACGATAAATCAGTCCTAGCTCATAAATATCAGCAGGAATCTCTGGGTCATAAACTGTTTTAAGAGCAGCAATAATATCATTCGTCATACGATCAATTTCATCTGCTGGAATTGCTGATATGTAAGATTTTTTATTTTCACTTACAGTTTCAACAGATTCTGTAGAATGACGCTCTTCAATTAATTCAGCCATTAAAAAATGTCCTTGTTTCTTGCAATGCTTCTACCAATTGATCTATATCTTCTTTAGTGTTATACATGGCTAACGATGCGCGGCAAATAGATGTTAAACCAAAGCGCTGTAATAAAGGCTGTGCACAATGAGTTCCCGCACGTATTGCAACCCCTTTTCTATCAATAAACATAGCGATATCATGGGCGTGAATTCCTTCAATTGTAAATGATATAATAGCTCCTTTATTGGGAGAATGACCATAAATACGCAATGACTCAACCATTTTAAGTTTTTCCTGCGCATAAGCTAAAAGGGACCTCTCATGGGCATGAATCGTGCTACGACCTTTCTCTTGTATATAATCAATAGCCGCAGTTAATCCAATAGCTTCAACGATAGGAGGGGTACCTGCTTCAAAACGGTAAGGAGGAGCATTATAAAACACCTTATCGGTTGTTACCTCCTCGATCATTTCCCCTCCCCCTTGAAAAGGACGCATTTCTTCTAATCTATCTTCTTTACCATACAAAACACCAATACCAGTGGGACCATAAAGCTTATGACCTGTAAAGACATACCAATCACAATCGAGATCTTGCACATCAACGGTTAAATGTACTGCTCCTTGAGAACCATCAACAAGAACCGGAATAGAATTTTGATGTGCTAGTTTAATAATCTCTTTAACAGGAGGCACAGTTCCTAATATATTGGACATATGCGTTATAGCAACAAGCCGCGTTTTTTCGCTTAAAGCCTTTTGGAAATCTTCAATGTGCAGAACACCATTTTCATCGACAGGAACAAAAATAAGTTTAACACCTTTTTGTTCACGGAGAAAATGCCAAGGAATAATATTTGAATGATGTTCCATGATCGTTAGAACAATCTCATCACCTTCTTTGAGTTTTGGCATCGCCCAACCATAAGCAACAGTATTAATAGCCTCTGTTGCATTTTTCGTAAAAACAATTTCTTCAGCTTTTTGAGCATTTAGAAAAACACGAACGGTTTCACGAGAATTTTCATAGGATTGTGTTGCTATATTGGCTAAAAAATACATTCCCCTATGCACATTAGCATAACTATAGTGATAATAATTATTCATTGCATTGAGTACTGACATTGGTTTTTGGGCAGAAGCACTACTATCAAGATATGCTAATCGCTTTCCATAAACTTGATGGTGCAAAATAGGAAAATCACGCCGAATTTCTTCGACATTATAAGTAAATGTTTGTACGTTATTTTCCATTTTTTCTACCTTAAACATTTTTTTCAAGCCATTTACTAATGATATTCTCCAAAACGATTTGAATCTTATCCTGCTTGATGTCATCAATGAGCTCAGAGATAAATCCTTTAATCAAAAGTGCACGAGCCGTTTTAAATGGGATACCACGCGCCATAAGATAAAAAAGATAATCATGATTAATATTAGCAACTGTTGCACCATGACCGCACGCAACATCATCAGCAAAAATCTCCAGTTCAGGCTTTGCATTAAATTCTGCATCATCTGAAAGAATAAGGCTATTACAAGCCATGCGTGCATCTGTTTTTTGCGCTTTTTGAGAAACACGTATTATTCCTTGGAAAACACCAACAGCCTTATCTGTAACCACATTGCGTATAATTTCGGTTGATGTTGACTTTTCTTCCACGTGACGAACAGTCATTGTAAGATCACTATGTGTTTGTCCTGATAATAAATTTATGACGCGTAATTGAAAATTAGATTCTTCTCCCTGTAATTCAATATCGATTTCTTGGCGATTTAATTGGCTCCCTATATTAATGACATAAAGTGATAACTTCGCTCTTTGATCAAGAACAGCACAAAATCGACCAAATTGTGTAGAATTAAAATCACGATTGCGAATGAGAATCCACGTAACATCACTATCAGCAGCAATACTTAATGAAAATATTGAACTGACAAAGGTATCTTTATCATTGCCAACCTGATGTTCAATAAACATAACTTGACTATTTTTATCAACTTTTATATCCGAAAAAATATGAGATTGTCCCCCCATTTGTATATTTTGTAATTCAATGGGGATATTTAACTTTGTATTTTCAGGGATGTGAAAAAGCCAACCATCTGTAACAAAAGCTGTATTTAACTGTCCAATAAAATCTTCATCAGAAATGTTTTGATTTATCTGTACAGAATTATCTTCTAATGCGTCTGAAAGGCGTTTTACTGTAATACTGTCTACCTTTGACTCTATCGATGTTTTTCCATTGTTTATGGAGAAAACAGCACTTTCTGAAAGCAATGCATCAACCAATTGATTGTCTTGAACTTTTGAAAAATTGCTAATAGACTTCAGTAAGGTACGCAGATTGGTATAATGCCAACTTTCGATTTTACGGGAAGGAAGCCGTGTCATTTGAAACTGCTCAATAGTTTTCTTGCGGATTTCCTGTACAGCTTTATCACCAGGTAAGTCGTTTACATACTGATTAAAATTACTGAGGATATTTTCTTCAACCGCTAACAAGTTTTGCTGTGTATTCATATTTAATAACCTCAAACCGCTTCCCTGATAAGATCAGCATACCCATTTTCCTCTAAATAAAGCGCTAAGGATTTATCACCGCTTTTGATAATTTGTCCTTTATAAAGAACATGTACCGTATCAGGAATAATATAATTAAGTAGCCGTTGATAATGGGTAATCACCAAAAATGAACGTTTTGAATCCCGAAGTTTATTAACACCATCTGCAACAATTTTTAGTGCATCAATATCTAAACCAGAATCCGTTTCGTCTAAAATGCAAAGTTTAGGTTCAAGAAGTGCCATTTGTAAAATTTCAGCGCGTTTTTTTTCTCCACCTGAAAAACCTACATTTAATGGACGCTTTAGCATATCCATATCTATTTCAAGTTTGGCTGAAACTTCTTTAACATATTTTATAAATTCAGGAATTTTAAGTTCTTCGTGACCTCGTGCTTTGCGTTGAGAGTTCATCGCAACTTTTAAAAATTCCATTGTTGCTACTCCTGGTATTTCCATTGGATATTGAAATGCAAGAAAAACACCATATGCAGCACGTTCTGCTGGATCCATTTCTAAAAGTGATTGCCCATTATAGAGAATATCTCCTTCTGTTATTTCATAATCATCACGACCAGCAAGTAAATAAGACAAAGTTGATTTTCCGGCTCCATTTTGTCCCATGATAGCGGCAACTTCTCCATCTTGAACTGTCAAGCTTAAACCACGAATAACTTTTGTATCGGTCTCAGCAATACGGGCGTGCAAATTTTTTATCTCTAACATAATTTAATCCTGTTTTGGCTGTTTTTTCAGATACAGATGCGGATTATTTTGCCTTAGCATCCATCTACTTTTGTAATTAGCATAGAGGCCATTTTTAGCATTATATGCTACTGTTACAGCCTTTTTACATAAAGTCTTCTATTTATCTAATTAAATAAAATTATCCAACACTACCTTCAAGGCTAATACCAATAAGCTTTTGTGCTTCGACAGCAAATTCCATGGGAAGTTTTTGAATGACCTCTTTTACAAAACCATTTACAATTAATGCGATAGCTTCTTCTTCGGGAATTCCTCTCTGCATAACATAAAAAAGTTGGTCATCAGAAATTTTTGATGTTGTAGCTTCATGTTCAAACTGAGCTGTTGCATTTTTTGCTTCAATATAAGGAACTGTATGTGCACCACAATCATTCCCGATTAACAAACTATCACATTGCGTAAAGTTACGCGCATTTTGTGCTTTTCGATGAGCTGTGACTTGTCCTCGATACGTGTTATTTGAAAAACCTGCAGAAATACCTTTGGAAATAATGCGACTGGAAGTATTTTTTCCCAAATGAATCATTTTTGTACCGGAATCAATTTGTTGATGACCGTTTGCAACGGCAATAGAATAAAATTCTCCACGCGCATTATCACCACGGAGTAAGCAGGATGGATATTTCCAAGTAATCGCAGAACCAGTCTCAACTTGTGTCCATGAAATTTTAGAGCTATCACCTCGACAATCTCCACGCTTCGTCACAAAATTATAAATACCACCCTTTCCATCTCTATCGCCAGGATACCAATTTTGTACTGTAGAATATTTAATCTCTGCATTTTCAAGGGCAATAAGCTCAACAACAGCAGCATGAAGTTGGTTTTCATCACGTTGGGGTGCTGTACACCCTTCAAGATAAGAAACATAGGAATCTTCAGCGGCGATAATCAATGTTCGTTCAAATTGGCCAGTGTTGCGTTCATTAATCCTAAAATAAGTTGAAAGCTCCATAGGACAACGAACCCCTTTGGGAATATAAACAAATGAACCATCTGTAAAGACAGCTGCATTTAAGGCCGCATAATAATTATCACTTATAGGTACAACTGTTCCTAAATATTCTTTAATAAGCTCAGAATGTTCAATAATCGCCTCTGAAATAGAACAAAAAATCACACCGGCGCGTGCCAGCTCTTTTTTGAATGTTGTTACAACAGAAACAGAATCAAAGACTGCATCAACAGCCACCTGCCCCGATACAGACATACTGTCATCAAAAGTGGAGGGATCAGACTGTTTTCTTACTCCTGCCAAAATCTCTTGTTCTTTAAGGGGAATGCCAAGTTTTTCGTACGTTGCTAATAACTCAGGATCCACTTCATCCAAAGATTTTGGTCCTGTATGATTTTTTGGAGCAGCATAATAATAAAGCTCCTGAAAATCAATTTTAGGATATTCAAGACGCGCCCAATGAGGCTCTTGCATTGTCAGCCAACGTCGGTAAGCTTTTAAGCGCCATGTTAGCATCCATTCAGGCTCATGTTTTTTAGCGGAAATAAATTTGATAATATCCTCATTTAAGCCTTTTGGAGCTTTATCGGTTTCAATATTGGTTTCAAAACCATATTTATATTGGTCAACATCTATTTCACGTACTTGGCGTATCGTTTCTTGTACTGCCGGCATAAATTTTCTCCATTTTTTGGCGTCAAAAACCGGTAACTAAAGTCTTGTTTTTTACAAGATTAAAGTAAGCAAGTTATCTCTAGGCTATAGGTAAAGTGCAAAAATTTCAATCAAACTTATTTTATTATTTAAAATAATTCTAATTTTTATAACTTTCTGATGATAAATCTTCCCCTTTTTTCCTGCTTATAATTTGAGAAAAAAACGACAGAAAATCATCAATATCTTCAGAAGTTGTGCCACGCCCTAGCGAAATGCGAATGGCACCATTTGGAACATGATAGCCCATTGCCTCCAACACTTTGCTTTGTTTTACTTTTCCCGAAGAACAAGCAGAGCCGGATGATAAAGAAAACCCTTCTAAATCAAAAGCAATTTGCATCGTTTCAGCTTTTATATTTTTCACGGTAAAGTAAGTTGTATTTGGCAAACGTTGAACTCTTTTGCCAAAAATCTCAACATTTTTACTTATACTTTGTAGTCCATTTTCTAATTTATTGCGTAAATATATTAACTGTTTTATTTCCTCCTGTGTGAAGCAATCAGTTATTGCTGCCCCAAAAGCAGCAATAAGGGGCAATGCTTCTGTTCCTCCACGGAGACCTTTTTCTTGTCCTCCCCCAATAATAAGAGGGTGTGGCATGAGAAGATTACCACATGAAACAAAAGCACCGATTCCTTTCGGACCGCCAACTTTATGTGCAGACAATATAAAAAAGTCTCCTCCTAGCTGATTAATATCCACAAAATTTTTATCTACATATTGTGTCAAATCAACAATAAGAGTGCCTCCTAAATCCCGAACAATAGCGGCGATTTCTGTTAATGGTTGAATAACACCCGTTTCACTATTTGCAGCTTGAATAGCAACAAGAGGTAAACCTTTTGTTTTATCATGAACCGTTAAGAGTGATGTTAATTTATCTTGTTGTATGAGCCCATCTTGATCAACAGCAATGACGCTTATCAACTCTTTAGAAAAACGTCCTCCCTCTGCCACAGAGGGATGTTCAGTCGCTCCAAGGTAAAGACGAGAAAATTTAACTTTTGCATTCCCCATATTGTAAAAGGGTGTTAACAAAGTCATTGCGGCTTCACTCGCACCAGAGGTAAATACCACGTGATCTGGATCTGTTTTAAGATTTTCAGCGATTTGCCGACGAGCCTTTTGCAACAAAGTTTTAGCCGCACGCCCTTCCTTATGAACAGATGATGGATTACCAAATATTTCTAAAGATTCCAGTAACGCTATTCGTGCCACTTTTTTGAGTGGTGTTGTTGCGTTATGATCAAAATATCGGCGTTTTATAACCATTTTACATCGCAATCATTAATCTTATGAATTGATTAAAAAAATAGCGCAATTTTCTTGAAAAGTGCACTAAAAAAAGAATATCTAATAATTATTTAAGAGATTCTATGGTAAAAGTCGACCAAGATCAATGAAAGCCTTTTATTGCATTTAAGGAGCATTTTATGCCAGAAATTATTTTTAACGGTCCTGCAGGTCGGCTCGAAGGACGTTATCAACCTTCACAACAAAAAAATGCACCCATTGCGATTATTTTGCATCCTCATCCCCAATTTGGTGGAACTATGAATCATAAAATTGTCTATGACCTCTTTTATATGTTCCAACAACGTGGCTTTACAACTTTACGTTTTAACTTTCGTGGTATTGGTCGTAGTCAGGGTGAATTTGATTATGGAATAGGAGAACTTTCAGATGCTGCTGCTGCTCTCGATTGGGTGCAAACACAACATCCAGACTCTAAAAATTGTTGGGTAGCAGGATATTCATTTGGAGCATGGATTGGTATGCAGCTTTTAATGCGCCGACCGGAAATTGAGGGATTTATCTCAGTTGCCCCTCAGCCTAATGTTTATGACTTTTCATTTCTTGCACCTTGTCCCTCCTCTGGGCTTATCATTCATGGCGGTATTGATAAAGTTTCCCCTCCAAAAGATGTTCAAATACTTGTCGATAAATTAAAAACACAAAAAGGTATCATCATCACACAAGAAATATTAGAAGAGGCTAATCACTTTTTCAGTGGATGTCATGAAGAACTTATTGAGCGATGTGCCCACTATTTGGATAACCATATCTCCAATGAACTTCTCGCTCCTCCTCCTGAAATACTTTCACTAACTTAGGAAAATACGATAGATTTATAAAAAATTAGCAAAAGTCGTTTCTGATCATAACAAAGTAATTTTTTCCGTTTGCATTTAAAATTTTTCTAAATTTTATTTCAGGATAGAAATGAGAATAACAGCATACCTGTTTTCTATCACTGATAAGTCTCTTTTTTAGCGTAAAAAGGAAATAATACCTGTATTATTATCTTTATGTTACCAATATGTCTCTTTCTCTTGTGAGGTGTGTGTCAGTTATGATAGATAACGCATTAATAACTCATTATATAATCGCCTATTATATAAAATAATGCACTCTTAAATTAGGAAATTAAATCTGTGTTTGCCTTTAAATCTGATTTTTTACACATTATGAGCGAACGTGGTTTTATCCACCAAATTTCAGATGAAAAAGGCTTAGATGATCTTTTTTCAAAAGAAACTGTAAGCGCTTATACTGGATTTGACCCAACAGCATCGAGTTTACATGCTGGAAGTCTTCTTCAGATTATGATGCTTTATTGGTTACAAAAAACAGGTCATCGCCCCATTGCTTTAATGGGTGGAGGAACCGGATTGATTGGTGATCCTTCTTTCAAAGATGAAGCGCGACGCCTTCTGACACAAAATGATATTGCTGAAAATATTGATGGTATTAAAAAGGTATTTGCTAACTATTTGACATTCGGTGACCGAGAAACCGATGCTTGTATTGTGAATAACGCGGAATGGTTATGCAATTTAAACTACTTAGAATTTTTGCGTGATGTAGGAAAACATTTTTCTGTCAATCGTATGTTGTCATTTGATTCCGTTAGACTCAGACTTGAGCGTGAGCACTCTTTGTCATTCTTAGAGTTTAATTATATGATTCTGCAAGCTTATGATTTTGTTGAACTTTATAAACGTTATGGATTGCGTATGCAAATGGGGGGCTCTGATCAGTGGGGCAACATTATTAACGGAATCGAATTAGGGCATCGTTTAGGAACACCGCAATTATATGCGTTAACATCACCATTGCTGACAACCTCTTCCGGTGCCAAAATGGGTAAATCATTGAATGGGGCTGTATGGCTGAATGCGGATAAGCTTTCACCTTATCAATTTTGGCAATACTGGCGCAATACAGAAGATGCTGATGTAACACGATTTCTAAAGCTCTATACTCCATTGCCAATGGATGAGATTCTTAAACTTTCTCTATTACAAGGGACAGAAATTAACGAAGCAAAAAAAATTCTTGCAACAGAAATTACAGCAATGTTGCATGGACGTGTTCTTGCTGATGCAGCAGCAGAAACAGCTCGCAAGACGTTTGAAGAAAAAACTCTAGGAGAAAATCTTCCAACTGTTGAAATTAATGCCTCAGAATTAAAAAAAGGTGTTGGATTGCTCACTCTTTTAGTACAAGCAGGACTCGCTAGATCTAATAGTGAGGCACGCCGACACGTTCAAGGTGGGGGGGTCCGTGTAAATGATCAAATTATTGAGGATGAAACACATCTTATTATTGAAGGGGATGTCAGTGCAGAAGGAACCGTTAAACTTTCTTTTGGTAAGAAAAAACATGTTGTGATGAAACCAGTATAATCTTTTGCTGTTTTGTTTATGTTGTCGACCTTGTTCTTTCAATTCAATTGTTGTGATAGGGCGAGTTTTGTTAGGAAATAAAGGTCTCTTCAAAACAATAATATTCTAGAGAGTTGAATAGTTCTTTTCTTCTGTGTACTCTGATATCTTATACCTGTTACACAAGAAAGAAAGATGAAAATAATGACAAGACCAATGAAAGGTGCTCTTGCTCCTGATTTTAATTTGCCGCGCGATGGAGGAGAGATGGTATGTCTTTCTGACTTTAAAGGAAAGTCTGTTGTTTTATATTTTTATCCAAAAGATGACACCAGTGGTTGCACAAGCGAAGCACTTGATTTCACAAAATTAAAGATGAAATTTGATGAAATCGGTGTTTCTGTTATTGGAATCTCTCCAGATAATGTAAAAAAACATGATAAATTTAAAGTAAAACATGAACTTGATGTCATCTTGGTTTCTGATGAAGAAAAAACAACCCTCGAAGCTTATGGTGTTTGGGTTGAGAAAAGCATGTATGGACGCAAATATATGGGAGTTGAACGGAGCACTTTTTTAATTGATGCAAATGGAATAATAGCAGAAGAATGGCGTAAAGTAAGCGTATCTGGGCATGCTGAAAATGTTTTAGCTACTGCAACACTTTTATATCATAATGGTAACTTGTAAATTGAGTGTTTGATTTGCCTTAAAAAGCAAAAGTTATCCTCCTTAATTGATTTTAGTTTTTCAACGGATTCAATTTTTACAATATATTGATTTATAAGGATAATGAATTGTTTTACATTTATATTAGTCCCCCGAATATCCCAAATTTTCCTTATTTCAGATTCTTCCTATCACTTGCAATATCATAAGCAGAATTGGCGTGTGAGAAAAAAAATGAAGAAAGAAACAAGAAAATCCCTCTTTAAACCTTTAAAGTATCAAGGACTATCGTAACATCACAACATCAATAAAACGAACAGCTTAAGAAAAAATCTACATGGCTTGAAGGAAGGATATATAATTAACGAATATCCTCAATTTTTTTGTCTTGTCTATAAATGCGCCGTGCGAGTGCTGCCTCTATAAATGCATCTAAATTACCATTAAGTACGGATTGTGGATCCGTATTTTCAATTCCTGTACGCAAATCTTTGACAAGCTGATAGGGTTGAAGAACATAAGATCTAATTTGATGTCCCCATCCGATTTCTGTTTTAGAAGATTCAGCAGCATTGGTTTCTTCTTCTCTTTTTTTAAGCTCTTCTTCATAAAGCCGTGCACGCAACATCGACCAAGCCGTAGCGCGATTTTTATGTTGAGAGCGCTCTGTTTGACATTGAACAACAATACCCGTTTTTATATGCGTGATGCGAACAGCGGAATCTGTCGTGTTAACATGTTGTCCTCCTGCTCCCGATGCACGATATGTATCAATACGCACATCTGCCTCTGAAACATCAACTTCAATATTGTCATCAATAACTGGATAAACCCAAATGCTTGCAAAAGAGGTATGGCGCTTTGCATTCGAATCAAATGGAGAAATCCGCACTAAACGATGAACGCCTGATTCTGTTTTTAACATTCCATAAGCATTATGCCCTTTTACAAGAATAGTCGCTGACTTTATTCCTGCTTCTTCTCCATCATGAATTTCTAAAATTTCAACCTTCATTTCATGCTGTTCAGCCCAGCGCATATACATACGTAAGAGCATAGAAGCCCAATCTTGGCTTTCTGTTCCCCCTGCTCCAGCATGAACTTCTAAATAGGTATCATTCGGATCTGCTTCTCCTGAAAGAAGTACATCAATTTGCCTTTTATCTATCTCATTTTTAAGATTACGTATTGATCTTTCTGCATCAGCGATAATTTCAACATCACTTTCTTCTTCGCCCATCGCAATAAGCTCAATGCATTCTTCAAGTGTTTTTGTAAATGATAAAAGACCATTTATTGAATCATCAAGACGTTGACGCTCACGCATCATATCCTGTGCTCGTTGTGCATCATCCCATAATGATGGATCTTCTGCTTTTTGATTAAGATATTCGAGACGCTTTAGTGATTGATCCCAGTCAAAGATGCCCCCTTAGCAATTGTATTGCTTTCTGGATTTCATCAACTAATGTTTCTATTTCTGCTCGCATAATTTAACACCGTATTTTTAAAAACTCTTTTTGGTTGTGTCTCTTAGCATTTTATACAAATTTAATAGCTGCTATCAGAAAATGGTACAATTCTATCACTCTATTTACAGAACCAACATTGTAAAAAAGAGATAAAAACCATGACTCATGGCAAAAGGAGATTTTTTCGATTAATACAGCCCACCTGTCCCACTTTCAAGTGCTTTGTTGACTTGTGGAGAAGTCGTTACTGCAGGAACACCTTCTTGAAAAGAATTTGTACTCCCAATAACTTGATATATATCAGCAGGACCAGTCCCTGGTTTAAATGCTTCTATAATAACATCTTGATCTCCTCTTTCGGCAAGCATTCCTGTTTTTCGATTAATTGGCATTAAAATCATGCCCTTTGGCATCTTAAAGGGAACATCTGGCTTCCCTTTAAGAGCATCTGCCATAAAATCACCAAAAATAGGCGCAGCTAATGAACTTCCTGTTCCATTATATCCTAACGGAGCTGGTTGATCATAACCGACAAAAATACCAACGACAATATCAGGAGTAAATCCCATAAACCAGACATCCTTAGAGTCATTAGTTGTTCCTGTTTTAGCAGCAATATGTCGATTAAGATAACGTAAACGTGCCGCAGTACCACGCTGAACAACCCCTTCCATCATCGATGTAATCTGATAAGCCGTCATAGGGTCAAGAACTTGATCTCTTTCATCAATCAATGTGGGCTCACTTTGATTATTCCATGAATGCGTATTACAATTTTCGCAAATACGATCATCATGACGATAAATTGTCTTCCCATAACGATCTTGAATTCTGTCTATCAGAGAAGGTTTAATAGAGCGTCCCCCATTGGCAATAACTGAATAAGCTGTAACCATTCGTAATACTGTTGTTTCGCCAGCCCCTAAAGCCATGGGAAGATAAGGCTGCAATTTATCTACGATCCCAAAGCGTTCTGCATATTCAGCGACAAGAGGCATTCCCATATCATTGGCAAGCCGTATTGTCATAAGATTACGAGAACGCTCAATACCATAACGCAACGTTGAAGGTCCTGCAAAGGTACCTCCATAATTTTTGGGTTGCCAAACTTCACCATTATATTGACGAACTTCAATGGGGCCATCTAAAACAACGGATGCTGGTGTATATCCGTTATCAAGAGCTGCTGCATAAACAAAAGGCTTAAAAGCAGACCCCGGTTGGCGATAAGCTTGGGTTGCACGATTGAATTCAGATGCGGCAAAAGAAAATCCTCCCACCATAGCAAGAACGCGCCCTGTATGAGGTTCCATAGCAACAATTGCACCTTCAACCTTTGGAATTTGTTGTAAACGATAAGTATTATTTGTATTGGGTAGTTTTTCTACAAAAATGACATCCCCAACTTGCAGAACATGAGATAAGCTCTGAACAGTTTTTCGATAACCATTTTCTTTTACAACATGGAGTGCCCATTTTGAATCAGCTTCAGATAAAACAGCAATTTCCCGTTTTTTTGATAATATACCTGAAGCTTCGCGCTGTGGCTGTAAACCAATCTCTACTTTGTTGGGATTAGTAGAAAGAACAACAGCTAAACGCCATTCAGGAACATCACTTAGCCCTGTGATATTTGCAAGTTCTGTCCCCCAATCACTTTTCTCATCAATATGCGCATAAGCTCCACGCCATCCTTGCGCATGATCAAATCTAATTAATCCATCGTGCAAAGCACGTCGCGCAATAAGTTGTAAATGCGGATCAAGCGTTGTACGAATGGAAAGCCCACCTTCATAAAGTGTTTTAGCCCCATAGCGATGTATTAAACGACGCCGTACTTCTTCAGTAAAATAATCAGCCGCAAAAACATAGCTATCACTCCCACGTATTGTCGCTCCTAAAGGTTTAGCTTTCGCTTTTTCACCTTGTTCACGCGTTACATATCCATTTGCAATCATCCGGTCTATAACCCAATTACGCCGATCAATAGCACGTTGTGTATTCTTAAATGGATCATAATTTGCTGGTCCTTTTGGAAGAGCAGCCAAATAAGCACATTGTTCTAGCGTCAAGTCATTGACGGATTTATTGAAATAAGTCAAAGAAGCAGCTGCTATACCATAAGTGCCACGACCCAGATAAATTTCATTGAGATAAAGTTCGAGAATATGATCTTTTGAATAAGTTTTCTCAATACGCATTGCTAAAATAGCTTCCTTAAATTTACGTTCTAACGTTGTTTCTGAACTTAAAAGGAAGTTTTTAGCGACTTGTTGCGTTATAGTTGATGCACCCTCTGGACGTCTTCCAGAACCAATATTACGAATATTATTGATCAAAGCTCGAGAAAGTCCTTCAGGATCTAAACCAAAATGATGATAAAAGTTTTTGTCTTCAGCCGAAATAAAAGCATTTATAATAAGCTTTGGTATTGATTGAATCGGTAAATAGAGGCGATGTTTTGTTGCAAACTCTGCCATAAGACGGCCATCAGAAGCATGGACGCGGGTCATTACCGGCGGCTCATAAAGTGAAAGAACTTCATAATCAGGGAGTGCATTTGCTTGACCACTGGTCATAACACCCCACGTTATTGCACCACAAAGTCCAATAGCAATAAAAAAACGAAGAAGATATCTTAAAAAAATCATCATAAAAACGGCTATCGCTTTCTTAAGAATTAATTAAAGAAAAAATACGTTACTTCAAACACACCAAGTGGATATCACCACAAGATTGAGATCAAGAGAAATTGTTTTCTATCTTTTATTTATACTAGGTACACTAGAAGCCCATACTGATACTCTATTTTCTCACAAATTTAAAGAGGCTGTATCATTTTCTGCCTATAATCAGCAAATTGACGAATAGAATGAGCAATAGAGGCTGCCATTTGTTTTCTCCAATGAGGATCATTTAATAACTTTTCATCCTCTTTATTGGATAAATAACCTATCTCTATCAAGACTGAGGGTATATCTGAAGCTCTTAAAACTTGAAAATTAGCATACCGATGTGGGTTATTAATCAAGTTAATATGATTCTTTGATAAACTTGAAATAACACTATTTGCAAAATTAACCGAAAATGTATGTGTTTCACGTCGTGTAAGATCCATCAAAATATCTGTAACTTCGAGCGTTTCATCTGCAGGCAAACCATCAAGCAAATCAACTTTATTTTCATTTTCAGCTAAAGATTTTGCAATGGCATCAGAGGCTTTGTCTGATATGGTATACACTGTAGCACCGCGAAGAGAATGTAAATCAATCGTATCCGCGTGAATAGATATAAAAAGATCAGCATCAAACTCTTGCGCTTTTTTAACTCTTTCACTTAGTCTTAAAAAAATATTGGAATCTCGTGTTAAAGCAACGGTAATATGAGAATCCTTTTGTAATTCGTCTCGCAATGCACGCGCAAAGTCTAAAGTCACATCTTTTTCTAAAATTCCAGTAACACCCCGTGCACCACCATCAATACCACCATGACCAGGATCAAGAACAACACGGAAATTATATGCTGGCATTAACTGTGTTTGTGTATCAAAATTGCTTCTTTGCTGTTTTTTTAATATCTCATCAAATTTTTCTTGTGTACTTTTACGAATATCAATTAGCAACTGCCATAAACCATTATTTAATTTTTTTACGACATTTTTTTCAACCACAAAAGCCGTTTTACTTGTCAAAATAATGCGTGAAGTCTGTATATCAGAGAAAGCATAACGTACATCTGAAAGCATAACGGATAATGTATTCCGTTTCTTTAAAGGCGTATTTTGCATCGAAAAGTCAATTGTAGGTAAATTGATAACCAAACGTGCTGGCCTGTCCAAAATCTGTAAACGAACATTTGGTTTTGAATTAAAAACCGCAATAATACGCGTATGAACACTATCACCAATGGTTCGAAAATTAATAAGTCTCAGAGGATCTGCGGCTTGAACACTGGTTTGGAGTAGAAAAAAAGATAATAAAAAGTATGTGACGAGCACAATAACATCCCCATAAGCTGTTTTCAGCTTTTTGGTAAAAAAAACTCTTATCATAAGCAAAATACTCTACATTACCTTTGTAATAATTTATCTTGGTTATATAAAATGATACACCAATTTATTCTCTATTTTTCAATAAAAGCTAAATAAACACCCAAAAACGAAATTAAGGTCATAAAGATATTATAATTATACATGATTTACATTGTTACTTGCCAAACGCACGATATCAACATAAAAGAATATTTATGCTTCCTAGCTGATAATAGTCATCTAAATTATCTGTAACTCATATTAAGTTGTCTTTAGAGGTTTTTTGCCTATTATGCGTTGAGACTTTTTTATGGATGAAAAATTTCTATGTTATAATATTAGGATTGCATTACTTAAGATTCGTTGGTTCGGATATCCGAACTGTTTTAAAGATTATTTTACCGGAGACTTTTAAGAAATATGAGTCATAAAAAACAGATGGAAATAATGATGAGAAATGGTGTAAATGCAGTCATGCCTCTGCACGTGGTGTTCCGTCCTGTTTTTCTGGTACCTCCCTTTTATGGCAGACAGCCTTTTATGTTTACGAATAGTTATAGCGTTCGTTTGAATAAAATTGTGCATGTCGCCTTCAGGATATTAACTTATGTCAAACAAAATGCTTATAGATGCCTCCCATCCGGAGGAAACTCGTGTTGTTGTTGTTCACGGCAACAAAATTGAAGAACTTGATTTTGAATCAGAACATAGAAAACAGCTCAAGGGGAATATTTATCTCGCACGGATTACGCGTGTAGAACCGTCTCTCCAAGCAGCTTTTGTTGAATATGGTGGAAACCGACATGGTTTTTTAACATTTTCTGAAATTCATCCTGATTATTATCAAATTCCTATTGCTGATCGACTTGCTCTTCTTGAAGAAGAGGAAAAAGCAGCTATAGGAGAAAATTCTGTAGATACCTTTACGGAAGAAGCAACTAAAAATAAAAAACGCTCCAGAAGAACAAAAAAAAATGGAAAAAACAATGTCATAGCAGCCGATATTGAAAGTGACATCACATCTGAAGCGACAATAATTGATAATACAGAAGAAGCATTAAATGCCGATATCTCTGATGATGAGATCGAAATGGTCGGTGCTGAGGACATCCGTGAAGAGCTCCCAATTTATCAAAGAAAACAGGGGCGCCAGTATAAAATTCAAGAAGTCATTAAACGACGTCAAATTTTGTTGGTACAAGTTATCAAAGAAGAGCGTGGTAATAAAGGTGCTGCCCTTACAACATATTTATCTCTAGCAGGTCGTTACTCTGTTCTAATGCCCAACACAGCACGTGGTGGTGGTATTTCACGAAAAATTACGAACGTACAAGACCGTAAGCGTCTTAAAGAAATCGTAAAAGAATTAGCTGTTCCAAAAGGTATGGGCGTTATCTTACGAACTGCTGGTGCCAATAGAACAAAAGCTGAAATTAAACGTGATTATGAATATCTTATGCGGTTATGGGATACTATTCGCACTTTGACACTCGAGTCAACGGCGCCATGCCTTGTCCATGAAGAAAGCAATCTCATCAAGCGTTCTATACGAGATCTTTACAATAAGAACATTAGTGAAATTCTTGTTTCTGGAGACCAAGGATATCGTGAAGCGAAAGACTTTATGCGTATGCTCATGCCAAGTCATGCAAAAGTTGTGCAACCTTACCGTGATCCTACACCCATTTTCGCAAGAAATAATATTGAAATTCAACTTGATAAAATGTTGCAACCACAAGTTTCTTTAAAATCTGGTGGTTATCTTGTTATTAATCAAACAGAAGCACTTGTTGCTATTGACGTAAATTCTGGCCGCTCCACGAAAGAATTCTCTGTCGAAAAGACAGCCTTACAAACTAACCTTGAAGCTGCTGAAGAAGTAGCGCGGCAATTACGCTTGCGTGACCTTGCTGGTTTAATTGTGATTGATTTTATTGATATGCTTGAAGAACGCAATGTGAAGCTGGTCGAAAAAAAATTAAAAGATTGTTTAAAAAACGATCGTGCTCGTATTCAAGTAGGTCATATTTCACACTTCGGCCTTTTAGAAATGAGTCGTCAACGTATTCGCATATCGGTTTTAGAAAGTACAACACAGCCCTGCCCGCATTGCGCAGGAACAGGAAATATACGTTCTGAATCATCCATTGCGTTACATGTCATGCGCTCAATTGAAGAATATCTTCTTCATAATTCGCAATATAATATTATCGTGCGCACACCCGTAGCAACAGCGCTTTATGTATTAAATCATAAACGCAACATTCTTGTTAATTTAGAAGCTCGTTTTAAGCTTAATATTAGTATTGAAGCAGATGATAGTATTGGAACGCAACATCTTGTTATTTCTAAAGGCTCAATAGCAGAGAGCATTTCTCGATCTTCATTGGAAGATGCCAATGAGCAAGAAATTGAAGATTCTGTTTTCATAAAGAGTGAATCTATTGAAAATCCTTCTCCCATTGAAACAAACCAAAAGCGTAGGCGCAAAAATCGTCACGGTGAAATTACTGATCATTCTCTCTCCAACGTTCATAAAAAAGAAGATACTTTGAATGATGATTCTTATCGTCGAGGACGTCGTCGAGGACGTCGTGGTGGTCGACGCAATCAAGATAATAGTTTTCATCAGATTCGCGTTCCTTACGCAGAACCAGTGGGAGATTTTGCTAAGCAAGCTTTGGCAGAAATTAAAGCAGCGCATCGCAAACGTCGTATTTCGCCTACTAAATCTTTTGAACTTGAAGAAACAACAAATAATACACAAGCTCTAGATATACAACAACAGGGTGAATCTGAAAAAATTGATACAAGTATTAAACCTAAAAAACGTAAAACACGTTCTTCAAAAGTAGTAGAAAATCAGCTTTCTTTAGAGAATGATCAAAATGTTGCAGAACAAAAATCTCTTGAAGAAAAACCTACAACCAGTTCGATGCGTAAAGCTAAAACAAAAAAAGCAGACAAATCTATTCATGAGGTAGAAGATAAAGCTCTTGAAAAGAGTAAAAAATCAACACGTGGAACACGTAAAAAATCATCTTCTAAAGAGACGCAAATACAAAAAATATTAGAGCAAGAAACTGTAATCGAGATGGAGGAAGTTGTAGAAACCTCTCCTTCCAAAATTGAAGAAACAATTAATCAATCCGTTGTTATTTCATCAACGCCTAATGATTCTTCCAAAACTGAACGTATTGGTTGGTGGAAACGCAGAATTCTTTCGAAAAATTAAGGATTAAAAAAACCGCCACAGAAAACTGTGGCGGTTCAAATAAACAATTATAGAAAACGTTTCAACCAATTCTATAGTGTGGATTTATTACTTTTGTTTTGCTTTTTCTTGCTCAGCCCGCATACGCTCTTCAATTTCTTTTTGCTTTGATTGAATGGCTTGCTGCAGCTTTATTTGTTCTTGTTGAAAATCTTTTTCCTCCATACCAGGACCGGTATAGGCTGCTGTAAACCCATTAAGAGAAAATTCAATAGGATTAGCTGAACCACGAAAATTAACTGTGGTTACAACCATTTTTGTTCCACTTTTCATAGCTGCTATAAGCTTATCATCTAAGACATCATTAGCAATACAACTTGGTCCATTACAAATAATATAAGGAATTTTTTTAGAGAACTCGTCACCGATTTTAATGTGAACACCTTCTGGCAAAAAACGCCCAGTAGGTACTTGAATACCTATACGTTTTTCATTTTGCTTCCCTTTTATTTCAACAAGATTAAAAGCCGTTAAAGGTTGTCCCGTATTCGATAATACAGTATTCATTGTATTACAAATATCAACATCATGCTGCTTACTGCAAACTTTGTACCAACCTTGTGATAAAGTTTGCGCATTTGCAGAAATACCAGCTATAAGAAAAAGGGCAGCGGCTCCAACTAATACTGAAACAGCAGAATAAACATTTTTATGCGACATGATTAAGTTAATCCTTTCAACGCGCTCTTAAGTAACTTTAAAAAAAATATTAAATGTAATTCCAACTTAAATTTATTAAATTATAATGAAATAACAATTAATTTTACTATTTTTACTTCAATATAAAAAAAAAAGTCAAATTTAGAGAAAAAATACGATGAGCCATTCTATTTTTATACACCCATATAATTCCCCTCTTCATCACATTGGTATTTGATATAATCTATCTATAAAATACCTCTGTGCATTTAAACTAAGATTACACAAACGAATCAATATTGAAATATTAATTAAAATAAAGTCTAATACTACTCTAAAAAACTTACTAATTAAACTTTTTACATTTATTACTCTTCATGTTAAGCTTATAGAGCCTTAGCAACAGGTTGTTGCAATGCATGAAGCTCCAAAATATCAGATAAATTTTACTGTTTTCCTTATGTGCCTCGTGTGATACACAAAAACAAAATCATCTACGATATTATTGAAACATTTAATGAATTAAAACCACTGATTGTCTAAAATTTCTGCATAATTGTAAGAGAACTTTTTGCTAATGAACAATTTTCTTCCCTTGTTTACAAAACAATGATGATACGCTTTTGTAATAAAAATTTTATATTCCATAGCGTTTAACTAAAAAGTTTAGTTTAAAAATACGTTACTAAAGAAGTGCTTTTTTCTTAATTAAACAACACATTTTCTTAGAGAGAAAATCTATAACTGCTGAAAATATTTTATTTATAATAAACTTTCTTAAAATATAATAACATATTAATTTATAATAATAATTTATCTTATTTCTATTTCTATATTGTATGAAAGATCTTAATAGCGCAAACCTCTCTTATATTGAATCAATAAAATTTATCCACTTGTACATCACAAGCAGAGTTAGTTTTATAAATAAAACTACTGAACAAAGGAATACCCCCCTATGAATCATCTCACGTGCCCAAAGCCATAATAAATTTATGCTTATATATTATACATCTATTATTGCACCTCTGTACAAATATCATCTCTCAGCTTTATAACGTGAATAAAAAATGTAGCTTTTATCAATTTATTTTAAGTTATTTCTCAAATAAAAGAATCTTCTAAAATGATAAATTATTTTCAGCTTTCACAACATCAAAGATATAAATCGTTAATGATTTAAGTTTTAAGAAAAAATGAATTCAAAATATCATTTTGTTTTCCTATATAACACAACTTAGAGCTATAAAATATTTCTCTTATCGTATTAATGAAACAAGATTTATGATATGAGATGTATCGTCATTAAAATAATTAATCAGATAAAAGTAAAAAACTACAAGCACAAAAAATTATGCATAAAAAGAAAACATAAAAAGATATATGAGTTTATTATTTAATATATATATATATATATTAAATCTTATATGATAAGAACAATAGATAATATCTTATGTGTATAAAATTACTTTATTATAAATAATAATTAAAACAAAAAAATAAAATATATTTTAATAACATATTTTAACTATTATTTAGTATATCATCTTAATTTCTCTGTATTTATATGAATAAATTTTTAATTGGATATTCTTATAGCATAATTTTTTATGAATTTTCTAAATTATACTGTTACGAAAAATTAAGTATTTTTCTATTTTGAATATACTTCTAAATAAATCAAACAATAATTTTTAATTGAATAATTTTTCAACATGAGAACGCATACGATCTATAATATTCTTTTTCTTGTTTGGCAGCATTATATTATGTACTTCTTTAATGGTTCTACAAAGCTCAGGTGCATTTTTAACAAACCAATTATCTCCTGTAAGACTATTTTTTATATCGTCAAATATTTGTTTTTCATAACTATAAGAGCCATCTGTTAGTAATTCTTTAATATCCCTGACTAAACTAGGACTTATTGAATTATTTGCGCCTTTAGCCCAACTAAAATCTTTATCTTTCCAATCAAAATCTTTGCGCAAAATAGCACCTATATCACTCTGCAATATATCCGCTAACGTGTTGCAAGCAATAATAAACATGAGATAATTTTTCATTATCTCATCATCACCTCCACTTTTCTCATTCATTCCCCATTCATTAAACATTTGAGTTTTTTTTAAATAGTCTTTTGTTTTAATCAACTTTTCTTCATACTCCCCTACTTCGTACTCTCTCGCTATATGTATTCTAGAGATATTTTTTTGTTTTTTTTCAGCTACATCCTGTAATTTCGAACCAAGATTATAATATTCATTCTTCAGAGTTTTCAGTTTTTTGTATAACTTATTCTGTTCCTGCAAACGCTCATAGTACTCTGCTTTAGAAATATTTTTTTCCCAAATATCCAAATGAGACATACTTTCTTCAATAAATTGTATGCTCTCTTTAATATTCTTTCTTTTGTTTTTTAAATGTTGGTATTGTTCATCAGAAGATAACTCAGCGTGAGCGTTTTTTACGCCATATATCAAAGTGAGTAATAAAAAGACGATAGTTAGACACTTTTGTAATGAAGAAAGCATGCTATCTTTACCTAAATTTTTTCTTTCTAAAAAATTTACAGGAGCTTATTAGCTTATTATATGCAAGTGCTATTTAATGCGGTCCAACCGTCTAATCTATTTTCTTCATTATATCAATACGTATATAATAAAAACCAAATAAATATATAAAGGGTTCTTTATTATAAACTTAAATTTTATTCTTATACAAAATCAATAACTGTTTGTTTTTATAGAATGATTTTATAAAAATGAGTAACAGTTCTGAAATAATAAAGATATTTTTTAAACAGAATGTTGTTCTGCCATTTCGACAAGCTGTGTCATAATATTCGCTGCTCCAACAAGCCTTTCATCCGCTGAGGACCAATCACGAATAAGAGCGATACTTTGATCTGGACGAATTTTTGCCATTGAACCTTGTTTTCCCACCCACTGAACAAGGGCAACACTATTTGCGAAATAGTTATTACGAAACTGTATGACAATCCCCTTTGGTCCAACATCTAATTTTTCTACATGTGCTTTTCGACACAATGTTTTAATATGAAAGACTTTAAGAAGATGTTGAACCTCAAGGGGCAAAGGACCAAAACGATCAATTAACTCCGCTGCAAATTCATCAATTTGTTCTAAACCATCAAGCTCTGTTAAACGACGATAAAGTCCCATACGTAATGATAAGTCAGGCACGAAACTTTCTGGTATCATCACTGTTGTACCAAGGGAAATTTGAGGTGACCATTGCTTATCTTCATTTAGCTCTCCATCTTTTAATTCAGCAACAGCTTCTTCAAGCATTTTTTGATAGAGTTCAAATCCAACTTCTTTGATATGCCCCGATTGCTCTTCACCTAAAAAATTGCCTGAACCGCGGATATCCATGTCATGGCTTGCCAATTGAAAACCGGCCCCTAAGGTGTCAAGAGATTGTAACACTTTAAGACGGCGATCAGCAGCAGTTGTTAAAACTTTACCAGCAGGAAATGTAAAGAGAGCATACGCACGTTGTTTTGAACGTCCTACCCTACCACGTAACTGATAAAGGGCAGAAAGACCAAACATCTCAGCACGATGCACAATTAGGGTATTAGCTGTTGGAATATCAAGACCTGATTCAATAATGGTTGTTGAGAGCAGCACATCATATTGTCCATCATAAAATGCATTCATGATATCATCAAGTTGTCCAGCCGGCATTTGTCCATGAGCCACAACGAATTTCAGTTCTGGCACATGTGTTTTGAGATATTCTTCTACAAAAGCCAGATCAGAAATACGAGGACAAACATAGAAACTTTGTCCACCACGATAATATTCTCGAAGCAGGGTCTCTCGTATAACAAGTGCATCAAAGGGTGAAATAAAAGTACGAACCGCCATTCTATCAATGGGAGGGGTTGTTATCAATGAAAGTTCACGTACACCCGATAAAGCTAACCCTAAAGTGCGTGGTATGGGAGTTGCTGAAAGTGTGAGAATATGAATATCACTTTTAAGCTCTTTTAAACGCTCTTTGTGTTTGACACCAAAATGCTGCTCCTCATCAATGATAAGAAGGCCTAACCGTAAAAAATTAACTGCACCACTTAATAATGCATGGGTTCCAATGACAATATCGATTGTACCATCTGAAACACCTTTTTTTACTCGTGCAAGTTCTTTCGCTTTTACAAGCCTCGAAGCATGTCCAATTTTAACCGGTAATCCTTGAAAACGCGAAATAAATGTTTTGTAATGTTGACGTGAAAGCAAAGTTGTCGGTACAACAACAGCAACCTGATATCCATTTAATGCTGCAACAAAAGCACTTCGAATGGCTACCTCAGTTTTTCCAAAACCAACATCACCGCATATCAAGCGATCCATCGGCTTACCTGAGGCTAGATCGTCCAAAACAGCATCAATTGCATTCATTTGATCTTCCGTTTCTTCATAGGGAAAGCAAGCAACAAACTCATCAAATGGTCCAATTGGTGGAAGTAAAGCAGGCGCAGCACGAGTCATACGCTCTGCAGCTATACGGATTAATTGCCCTGCCATTTCCAATAAATGTTTTTTAAGCCGAGCTTTACGTGCTTGCCAAGCAACACCTCCTAATTTATCTAAAGTTACCTCTGTTCCTTCTGAGCCATAACGTGAGAGAAGCTCAATATTTTCAACAGGTAAAAAGAGTAAATCACCTCCAGCATATCTAATTTCAAGGCAGTCTCGTAAAATTCCAGTGGTTCTGATGGTTTTAAGACCAACAAATTGGCCAATACCGTGGTCGATATGCACAATAATATCACCAGAATTTAAAGCAGAAATTTCAGAAATAAAATTTGTATTATTCTTACGCCGCTTTGGCGATCTTATAAAACGATCGCCAAGGATATCTTGCTCTGCTATAATAGCCAAATCTTCAGCCACAAAACCATGTTCTATCATGATAACAGCTGCTAATATGCGATCTCGAGGTGTTGCTTTGACTGTTTGCAAAGATTTTGCAACATCTATTTTTTTCAATCCATGCTCATCGAGAACTTGTAACAAACGATTGAGAGATCCTTCACTCCAACACGCTAAAAGCACTTTTTTACCAGCAGCGCGTAAAGATGCGATATGATCAATAACACTTGAAAAAACATTTTTTTCCTGCGCATTACGCTCTTTTACAAAATCATATCCTTGTTTAACATTGGTGTGAATAACAGTTTGTTCCAAACTTTGTGGAACATTAAAAGGCGAAAAATCAATACGCTGCGAAGATTGTTGCGCACCTTCCAAAACACGCTCTGGCGTTAAATAAAAAAGACTAGGATCTATTGGATGATAAGAAGTAGAATTTTTTTCATCACTTTCGCGCTCTTTGCGCGCGTTATAATAGTCTTCAATAAGACGATAGCGCTCAATAAAGACTTCCTCTATAAGATGCTCAAAAACGATCGGTAATTTGCCACAATGATCAAAAAAGCTATCAAGGTTTTCATAAAAAAATGGAAGCCAATGTTCCATACCGGCAAAACGCCGACCTTGAGAAATTGCTTCATAAAGCATGTTATTTTTTTGTGATACACCAAATGTACGGGTATAATTGCTTTTAAAACGACTGATACGTTCTGGTGTAAGAACAACCTCACTCATTGCCTGTAATAAAAGCTCAGTTTTTTGGCCTGTTGTCCTTTGATTTTCTGGATCAAATACGCGGATACTTTCTAGGGTATCTCCAAAAAAATCAAGACGTAAAGGTTCAACATCCATCGGAGAAAAGATATCAAGTATTCCTCCTCTTACAGCAAACTCACCAACATCACGGACAACCGTAACGCGTTCAAAACCATTAGTTTCTAGAAATTGAATAAGATTTCCCATGTTATTGCGCTGGCCAACACGTGCGTGAATAAGCTGAGCTTCTATCATTTCACGAGGAGGTAGCTTCTGCATAATCGCATTTGCTGTTGTTAATATAATTGCAGGATGTGGATCTTTACGTAAATTTGCTATGTGTGCCAATGCTGATAGTCGACGTGCCATAACAGCAATTCCTGGTGACACACGATCATAAGGCAAACAATCCCATGCAGGAAATTGAAGTACGGGTAAATTGGGCTCAATAAAATTTAAAACTTGTTGTAAATGCACAATTTTTGTTCCGTCACGGACAACATAGAGGAGCGGTTTACCTTGTGCAATTTCTGAACTTAATTTAGCAAGCGCAAAGGCTTCAAATCCATCAGTAACGCCATCTAAAATCATACGAACAGAATTATTTTTGGGAATAACAATTTTTTTAAATATAGGCATCAGGATTAATAACTTAAGCAAGTACGATAATTGGCAATATCACGAAAAAGTGGACTATCAACCTCAGAGGGGGGCAAAATTTCTCCAGTAATCCATGTCAGTAAATCACGATCATCAAAAGACATAATATACTCAAGCTCAGAGAGCGTTCTATCATTCATCCCAGTAATATGAGCATTGACATAATGTCCAAAAATGAGATCCATTTCACGAATACCGCGATGCCATGCACGAAAAATCAATCGACGACGACGAGCATCTAATTGATTTTTGTCAACGACAAAAACTGTCATAAAAAATCTCCTTGAATAAAGTAATATAAACTATTCAATTAGTCGTATAAAATTTGTACCTTGCTTTAAGGAAGTTCTATAATCTTTTGTTCTTTAAGTGTAATTCGACGATGCATTTGCTTAGCCAAAGCGTAATTATGTGTTGCAATAAGAGCAGAAAGACCCGACTGACGAACAAGGATAGATAAAGCTTGAAAGACATAAGCTGAAGTTACTGGATCAAGATTTCCTGTAGGTTCATCAGCCAAAAGAACCGAAGGGCCATTTGCTACTGCACGTGCAATAGCAACACGTTGTTGTTCTCCTCCCGATAACTCTGAGGGACGATGGTTCGCACGATGAGAAACACGCAGATACGTCAATAATTTGCGCGCACGATCTTCTGCTATAGATTTTTTTAATCCTGCTATCATTTGCGGTATCATGACATTTTCTAACGCCGTAAACTCTGGAAGTAAATGATGAAATTGATAAACAAAACCAATATCATTCCGTCTTATAGCTGTTCGCTCACTATCAGAGCGCTTTGCACAAGAAACACCCCGTAACATCACATCACCAGCTGTTGGTTTTTCTAATAATCCAGCAATATGAAGAAGTGTTGATTTTCCAGCACCAGATGGTGCAACAAGTGCGACAAGCTCTCCACGATTAAGAATAAAATTCGCTTTATCTA
The DNA here is from genome assembly GCF_042195375.1 of Bartonella sp. CL100XZDX. Classification (NCBI taxonomy): domain Bacteria; kingdom Pseudomonadati; phylum Pseudomonadota; class Alphaproteobacteria; order Hyphomicrobiales; family Bartonellaceae; genus Bartonella; species Bartonella sp. CL100XZDX. Next base: position 92,469 of record NZ_JBHIOH010000018.1, read on the forward strand.
AAACAATGAGCGGCTTATGGCTCTCGAAAAAGTGTCTCTCAATCTCTACAAGCTCTAAAATAGCTGTCATTATTCATACCTCAAAGCTTGTACGGGGTCTAGCTTAGCAGCACGCCATGCCGGAATGAGAGCAGCAAGAAACGACAAGAATAAAGCCATCATAGCAACCAAGATGGTCTGTTTCCACTCAATTTGTGCAGGCAATTTTGTTAAAAAATAAAGTTGAGGATTAAAAACGTCGACATTAAATAACCAAGATATAAAATCTTGGATACGATTAATATTCGCGGTCGCGATAACACCTAAAACTAAACCCAATATAGTTCCAATAAAACCAATCATCATTCCTGTAATGATAAATATACGCAAAATTGCACTCTGTTGAGCCCCCATCGTGCGTAAAATTGCAATATCATGACTTTTATCTTTTACAAGCATAATCAGCCCTGAAATAATATTTAAAGCAGCAACAAGAACGATCAGAGAAAGAATGAAAAACATAACATTTCGTTCAATCTGTAAGGCTGAAAAAAAAGCCTGATTGCGTGTACGCCAATCAATTAAATAGACCTGTTGTTCAACTGCTTTTTCTACAACAGGTTTTATTTGATCAACAGCATCAGGATCATTTAGAAATAATTCCAAAGACTGAACCTTATCTCCCAAATTAAAAAACATTTGTGCTTCATGGAGAGGCATAAAGATAAATATTGAATCATATTCAGACATACCAACTTCAAAAATAGCAACGACTTTATAAGCTTTCACACGTGGGGTAACGCCAAAAGGAGTCTCATCACCATCAGGAGTAATAATACGAATATCTCTTCCAACTGTCAGTCCTAATTTTTCTGCTAAGCCACTTCCAATTGCAACACCTTCTTCTTGATCAAACCGAGAAATCGATCCTAATTTAATGTTTTGAGAGACTGTTTTAAGCTTTTCTAGATCTTGTTTGCGCATACCACGAACTAACGCGCCAGAGCCACCTTGAACTTCACCTTGAACAAGCGCTTGACCTTCAATAACAGGTAAAGCAAACTTCACACCATTTGTAGTTTCTAAAGAAGAAATAAGAGTCTTATAATCAGAAAAACCAGAATCAACTGTTTGAATAATAAGATGCCCATTCATACCAAGAATACGATTGAGAAGTTCTGTACGAAAGCCATTCATCACCGCCATAACAACAACCAGAGCAAATACGCCCAACATAATCCCAATAAGAGAAATAATTGAAATAACAGATGCAACGACATGTTTTTTATTGGGAATCATATAACGAAAAGCGATCATCCACTCATAAGATGAAAAGCATTTGTTTTTCAGCCTCTTCATAACATTTCCTATTAAATTATAGAAAGTTGGCTGAGCACATCTTCAACCTTTAGAGATTTTTTTATTCCTGTTTTTCGATCTTTAATTTCAACTTCATTTTGTGCAATGCTGTTAGGGCCAACAATGACTTGCATTGGCAAACCAATCAAATCCATTGTTGCAAATTTTGATCCAGGACGTTCATTTCTATCATCTAATAACGGATCAAAACCAACCTCTTTTAATCCTTGATAGAGAAACTCACATGCCTGTGTGCATTTTTCATCATCGGGTTTCATATTGATAATCCCAAAATCAAACGGCGCCATCGACTTTGGCCAAATAATACCATTTTCATCATGAGAAGCTTCAATAGCGGCCGCAACAAGACGCGAAGGCCCAATACCATAAGATCCCATAGAGACCACATGCTCTTTTCCATCTTGTCCCATAACTTTTGCTCCCATTGGAGCAGAATATTTAGCACCAAAGTGGAAAATATGACCTACTTCAATACCACGCGCTGAAAGACGATTATGATCAGAAACTTTAGCCCACTCCTCTTCATTATGCATTTCTTCCGTTGCTGCATAAAAAGATGTCCATTGCTTAACAATATCATCTAAAACAGCTTTATCACTAAAATCGATTGAACTATCTGGAACGGTAAGTTCAAGAAATTGTTTATCACAGAAGATAGCACTCTCTCCTGTTTCAGCCAAAATGATAAATTCATGACTGAGTTTCCCCCCTATTGGACCTGTATCTGCACGCATAGGAATTGCTTTTAATCCCAGGCGAGAAAAAGTGCGTAAATAAGCAACAAACATACGATTATAAGATGTTTTAGAGCCTTCATAATCAAGATCAAAAGAATAAGCATCTTTCATTAAAAATTCTCGTGCTCGCATCACACCAAAACGTGGACGAATTTCATCACGAAATTTCCATTGAATATGATATAAATTCAGCGGAAGATCTTTATAAGAACGAACATAAGAGCGAAAAATATCTGTTACCATCTCTTCATTGGTTGGACCATAAAGTAAATCACGCTTTTGACGATCTTTAATGCGGAGCATTTCCAAACCATAATCATCATAACGACCGCTTTCACGCCAAAGATCAGCAGACTGAATTGTAGGCATCAATATTTCTATTGCACCCGCACGTTCTTGCTCTTCACGAATAATTTTACAAACTTTATCAAGCACTTTTTTTCCCAAAGGAAGCCAAGAATAAATCCCTGATGTTTGTTGTCGAATCATTCCAGCGCGCAACATGAAGCGATGAGAAACAATTTCTGCTTCTTTAGGGTTCTCTTTTAAAAGTGGAAGGAAATATTGAGAAAGACGCATTGAAATAATTAACTCCTAATCAGATCTATCATATCGGAACAATTTATCACACCCTCTATTCATCTATAGCCGCATTCTGAATACTTGCAAATATAACGATCTTATCATTTAAAAATTTATTGTGCTTTATTCTCTATTTTTCTTATTTAGCAATAAAATAAAAATGCTCTTCTCTTTTTAAATAACGTAATATGAAAGTTCTTTATTTTGACCGATGTAAAAAAACTGTACAGATAGGTTTTTTTTGCCAAATTTCATGAACAGCCGCTCTCACTGCACGTCGTGTTGCCTCTCGAATAAGTTCATTATTTTTCTGTTTCATGCGTGGGATATTATAAACTGTATTTTCTACGATATCTAAAAGAATATCTTTTAAACTTTTCCCCTTTCCATTACTTTCAGGTAACCCTAATATTGTTAGACCTATATCCCCTAATAATTCATGCTTACTATTTATATGGAGAGAAATAGTAACATGACCAGCATAACTTAGTTTGCGGCGCTCACGAATCCCTAATTCATCTTCATCTCCAATTAAGCAACCATCCTTATAGATGCGGCCAACAAGAACTTGATCAATAACTTCTACAGGCTTTGGTGCAAGACGTAAAATATGTCCATTTCTGATATCCGTAACAGTTTTAATACCTGCTTGACGTGCTAAAGTTGCCTGAGCCTTAAGATGCATTGCTTCCCCATGTACAGGGACAAGTATTTGTGGCTTTATCCAATCATACATCTGTAAAAGTTCTGAACGACGTGGATGACCTGAAACATGAACAAGCGCATCTTCATTCGTAATAATTTCAATACCCAAATCAATGAAACGATTTTGTACCTCAATAATCGCTTTTTCGTTTCCTGGAATACTTCGTGATGAATAAATAACGGTATCACCAGCGGAAAGTGCAATATTTTTCATTCCATCACGTGACAGTTTAGCCAAAGCTGCACATGGCTCACCTTGGCTCCCAGTGACAATTAAAACAAGATCTTTTCGCGAGATATAGCCATAATCATCTTCCGTTACAAATGGCGCTAAACCATTCATATAACCAAGCTCTTGTGCAACCATAATACTTCGCTTAAGGGAACGCCCAATGACAAGCACCTTACGTCCAGCAGCTTCAGCTGCAAGAGCAATAGAACGTATCCGACCAATATTAGAAGAAAAAGTTGCTATCGCAACGCGCCCTTCAGCTTTGGAAATAATCTCAGAAAGACTGGCTTGAACTTGCTGCTCTGATGGAGATATACCATCCCGACATGCATTTGTGGAATCACAAAGTAATGCTAAAACACCTTTTTTGCCTAAAGCACGAAATCTTTTTTCATCGGTTACAGCCCCGAGTGAAGGGGTATGATCAATTTTCCAATCACCAGTATGAATCACAGTCCCCAAAGAGGTTGTAATTGCTAAAGATACAGATTCTGGTATTGAATGGTTAACGGCTATAGCCTCTACAGCAAAGGAACCTACCTGAAAACAATCACCAGCTTGAAAAATATTGAGTAAAATTTTTTGAGATTCAAAATCTAATTGTTTTTTAGTTTCCAATAACCCTGCCGTAAAAGGCGTACAGTAAATTGGCACTTGTAACTTTGGACATAAATCAAGAACGGCCCCATAATGATCTTCATGTGCATGTGTTAAAACAAGACCCCGTATATTATGTTTTTCACTTTCTAGGAAACGAATATCAGGCAAAACAAGATCGACACCTGGTAATTCAGAACCAGCAAAACTAACCCCCATATCAACCAGCAGCCATTCACGAAGACTTTGGGGACCAAATCCGTAAGCAGCTAAATTCATCCCTATCTCACCTACACCTCCCAGAGGTAAAAAAACAAATTCATTCTTATTGGCTGCAACCATAAACATCTCCCAAATCATTAAGGTATCTGATGGTAAAATAATTTTTCAATAACGACCTGCATTAATAGAATCAGCGGAACCAAAATGAACATCTCCAGCTGTTATAATGGCTGTCTGACCGTCTTTTTGCTTTATGATGCAGTTAAAATCACTATCAAGACCATCAAAAATACCCTCAATGACTTTTTCATCATTCACCACTTTGACATGTTTTCCAAGGTGAGCGGAATATAAAAGCCATTTTTTTCGGATTATTTCACATCCTTTTGGTTGTTTCCAAAGAAGGTAATTTTTAGAAAAACACTCCGTCAAAACCGTAAATAATTGTTCTGCATCAATATGCAAACCGATATTCTTTAAGCTTGAAGTGGAATAAGGTGCATCTTCATAATTATATTTCACATTTATTCCAATACCAATAACCAAGGCATATTGTTGTGATGACAATTTTAAAATCTCAAGCAAAACTCCAGAGCTTTTTTCTCCTTTGAGCAAAATATCGTTTGGCCATTTTAAGCTCACAATATTGTTTGTCTGCTTTTCCTCTTTTATCAATTGTTTTATTGCCTCTGCCACACTTACTCCAGCAACAAAGCCAAGTTGAGCCGCAGTTTGATGAACAATATCATCAATTAATAAAAGACTAGAATAAAGGTTCCCTTTTGGACTAGACCAAGTCCTCCCTCTTCTTGCTCTTCCCTGTGATTGTTCTTGTGCAACAATCCAAAGATTACCTTGATGACCAGTTTTCGCTTTTCGTTGCGCAATGAGATTTGTTGAATCAACACTATCGTACGCTTCAACCGTGTATCCCTGTTTTTGTGCAAAATCTGATAAAGTATAAACCATATTCATTAAAACAATGCTATTGCTGCTTTTTCTGCTAGCTCAGCGAACCAAACTCCAAAAAGCGCGTAAAATAAAATAAAGAATACAGAAAGACTAAGACAAAACTGAAGCTCATTCGATAAAGCAACAAAATGCGCTTTTGCATCATCAAACCACATAATTTTAATGACTCTCAAATAGTAAAAAGCCCCAACGACAGACGCTATCATCCCCACGACAGCAAGTGGAGTAAGTCCAGCGTGGACAGCCGCAGAAAATGTATACCACTTTCCAAAAAAACCAGCCATAGGAGGTATGCTTGCTAAAGAAAAAAGCTGTATTGTCATCACAACAGCCATAAAAGGATTCGTCTTTGCTAACCCTGAAAGATCATAAATATTTTCAACATTGCCATTCTGAGAGCGCATTCCAAGAATAAAGGCAAATGAACCAATCGTCATTCCAAGATAAATCGTCATATAAAGAATAACACTTTTTACTCCTAGCATATCTCCAGCAGATAAACCAACAAGTGCATAGCCCATATGACTGATCGAGGAATAAGCCATTAAGCGCTTAATATTATTTTGACCAATTGCAGCAAAAGCACCCAGTATCATTGATGCAATCGCCATGAACACCAAAATTTGTTGCCATGCAGGCATCACGTTATCAACACGCCCTAGGGGAATAAAGGTCATCACAATAATACGGATGATTAAAGCCATTGCAGCAACTTTAGGGGCACCAGCAAAAAATGCTGTAATCGGTGTGGGCGCTCCTTCATAAACATCAGGTGTCCACATATGAAATGGAACAGCAGAAATTTTGAAAGCCAAACCAGCTAAAATAAAGACAATTCCAAAAATGACCCCCAATTGTACATTCTTACCTTTTAAAGCAAGAGCAATTTCGTGAAAACCAATTTGACCGGTAAAACCATAAAGTAAAGAAATACCATAAAGAAGCACCCCTGAAGATAATGCTCCTAAAACAAAGTATTTTATACCGGCTTCAGAAGATTTCACATTATTACGATTAATCGCTGCTAAAACATATAAAGCTAAAGATTGCAATTCTAACCCCATATAAAGCGACAGCATATTACCCGCTGAAATCATAAACATCATTCCAAGGGTTGCTAAAAGAACAAGCACTGGAAACTCAAATATATTAAACTTTTGTGCATTGGCAAAACCAACAGACATGATAAGAGAAAAGAGTGCACCAATAAGCATTAAAATTTTCATATAACGACTAAAGGAATCGATAACGAGCGCATTGGTTTGAAATGAACCATTTTTCGGAAAAACTATAAGAATAATAATGGTTGCCACAAGAAGTGCCATGGCTAAACCTGTCACTGTTAAAGAAGCACGTGTATTGGAATAAACACCAATCATAAGTAGCACGACAGCTCCTAATGCAATTAAAAGCTCTGGAAGAATTAAGACTAATTGCGCTATTATTTCAGTTTGCATGTGCATTCTTCCCTTATCTAGTGCAGTTTATTGATGAGGGTTTCTACGGAAAACGCCGTTGCCTTAAGAATAGGCGTTGGATAGATACCAAAGAATATTGTAAGAATAACCATTGGATAAAGGAGGAATTTTTCTCTTAAAGAAAGATCTATTAATACTTTTAAATTCTCTTTATCCAAGGAACCAAAAACCACACGCCGATAAAGATAAAGGGCATAGGCTGCCGATAAGATAACACCTGTTGTTGCTAAAACAACAACTAATTTATTTACTTGAAAAACACCTATTAAGGTTAAAAATTCACCCAAAAATCCTGAACTTCCAGGCAAACCAACATTTGCCATAGTGAAAATTAAGAAAACAACAGCATATTTAGGCATATTATTCACTAAACCACCAAACGCTGAAATTTCACGTGTATGCAAGCGATCATAGATAACCCCAACACAAAGAAACAATGCTGCTGAAACAATTCCATGGGATAACATCTGATAAATAGCCCCTTGTATCCCCTGTTCATTTGCAGCAAAAATACCCATTGTCACATACCCCATATGCGCTATTGAAGAATAAGCAATAAGTTTTTTGATGTCACTTTGAACAAGTGCAACCAGTGATGTATAAATAATAGCGATAAGCGATAATGTGAAAACAAAAGGCGCAAAATCTGCTGAAGCGATAGGAAACATAGGCAAAGAAAAACGAAGAAAACCATACCCACCTAATTTGAGTAAGACACCAGCTAAAATAACGGAACCCGCTGTCGGTGCTTCTACGTGAGCATCAGGGAGCCATGTATGAACTGGCCACATTGGCATTTTAACTGCGAAAGAAGCAAAAAATGCAAGCCATAGCCATATTTGCATATGAGCAGGAAACTGATAATTGAGTAAAGTTGGTATATCAAGTGTCCCAGCCTCCCAATACATAACCATAAGAGCAACCAGCATAAGCACTGAACCAAGTAAAGTATATAAGAAAAACTTTATACTTGCATAAACACGACGTGCTCCTCCCCATACACCTATAATGATAAACATTGGAATAAGGCTGCCTTCAAAAAAAACATAGAATAGCATTGCATCAAGAGCACAAAAAACGCCAATAATCGCAACTTCTAGAAGAAGAAACGCAATCATATAAGCCTTTAATCTCTCTTTAACATTCTCCCAACTTGCTAAAATACAGAAAGGCAAAAGAAAAGCCGAGAGAACAACAAAAAGAATAGAAATACCATCAACCCCCATATGATAGCTAATACCCCCCCCTAACCAACTGGATTTTTCAACCATTTGAAAATTTTGGTTGCTAGAATCAAATCCTATCCAAATAATTAAAGAAATAATAAAAACAAATAGAGTCGTAAAAAATGCGACATTACGTATATTATGGCGTGCTACTTCACTATCATCTTTGATAAACAAAATCAGAAGCACACCAACAAGCGGCAAAAATGTAACCGTAGAAAGAATAGGCCAATCGGTCATTAGTTTACGCCCCCGATCATCATCCATGTAATGAGCAATGCAACGCCGATAAGCATTGCAAATGCATAGTGGTAAAGATAGCCTGTTTGCATTCGAACAACTCTATTTGTAATATCAACAACACGCGCTGCAATACCATTAGGACCTAGACCATCAATAATCTTACCGTCTCCCACTTTCCAAAGAAAAGAACCAATTCTAAAGGTAGGACGAACAAACAAAAAGTTATATAATTGATCGAAATACCATTTTTGGTAAAGAAAGTTATATGTTCTTGGCATAATACGAACCATTTTCTTAGGAAGAGATGGAATAGAAACATAAAATAAATAAGCTAAGATAAACCCAAGAAGCATCGCTATAAATGGCGACCATTTTACCCAATTAAAGACATGGTGGGCATCATGAAGAATGTGATTATGGCTGCTTGTAAATAATGCTCCCTTCCAAAAAGCATTATACAACTCACCAAAAAAGTAAGGTTGGAAAACGACACCAGAAAATATTGCTCCAATAGATAAAAGAAAGAGTGGAATCAACATAACTGGAGGCGATTCATGAACATGATGCATCACATCAACTGTTGCCCGTGGTTTACCATGGAATGTCATAAAGATAAGCCGCCATGAATAGAAACTTGTTAAAAAGGCAGCAAAAACAAGAAGATAAAAAGCATATCCTGAAGCAATATTATGAGATGCAAAAGCAGACTCTATAATCGCATCTTTTGAGAAAAAACCTGCAGTCCCGAAAAGTGTTCCTGGAATTCCAACACCGGTCAAGGCAATGGTCCCGACCATCATCATCCAATAGGTGACCTTTATATGTTTGCGTAACCCACCCATTTTTCGCATATCTTGTTCATCAGATACAGCATGAATCACAGAACCTGCACCAAGAAACAATAAGGCTTTAAAAAAAGCATGCGTAAAAAGATGAAAGACAGCAGCGCCATAAGCTCCAACACCTAATGCCACAAACATATAACCAAGTTGAGAGCATGTAGAGTAAGCAATAACACGCTTAATATCATTCTGCACCAACCCCACAGTTGCTGCAAAAAACGCTGTTGTTGCACCAACAATAATAATCACGGTCAAAGCAGTCGAAGAAAGTTCAAAAATTGGTGACATACGCGCAACCATAAAAACACCAGCCGTTACCATCGTAGCAGCATGAATAAGCGCTGATACAGGGGTTGGTCCTTCCATTGCATCAGGCAGCCAAGTATGTAAAAGAAATTGTGCGGATTTTCCCATCGCACCAATAAATAATAAAAGACATGTAATGGTAATTGCCGTCTGCCCATCAAATTGCCAATCTAAAAATGTCACATTTTGTATAAAGCTCTTGTCGGCAGCTTTTGCAAAAATAGAGGCAAAATCAACCGATTGGAACAAAACAAAAATACTAAAGATTCCTAAGAGAAAACCAAAGTCTCCAACACGGTTAACTACAAAAGCTTTCATTGCGGCCTTATTAGCAGAATCGCGCTGAAACCAAAAACCGATGAGTAAATAAGAAGCAAGTCCGACACCTTCCCATCCAAAAAACATCTGAATCAAATTATTGGATGTGACCAACATAAGCATCATAAATGTAAATAAAGAAAGATAAGAAAAAAAACGAGACCTTGAAGGATCATGATGCATATAACCAATTGAATAAATATGCACCAATGCCGAAACACTGTTTACAACAATAAGCATGACAGCGGTTAATGCATCAACATGTAAAGCCCAATTAAAGCTTAAGTCACCAACAGCCATCCAATGTAATACCGATACATCAATCGCTGGAATATGACCAAGTGCAGTACTGAAAAATGCTATCCACGATAATATGGCAACAACAACCATAAAGCTACATGTTATCAATTCACTCGCACGATCTCCTATCGTTTTTCCACCTAGTGCAGCAATTAAAAAACCCAAAAGCGGAAGAAAGACAATCGTATAATACATCACTGGTTAGCCTTTCATTACATTAACATCTTCAACCGCAATGGAACCACGATTACGGAAAAAAACGACCAGAATTGCTAAACCAATGGCAGCTTCAGCAGCTGCTACGGTTAAGACAAATAAAGCAAATACCTGACCAACGAGATCATGAAGAAATGCTGAAAATGCAACAAAATTGAGATTAACTGAAAGCAATATAAGCTCAATGGACATCAAGATAATAATCACGTTTTTTCTGTTGAGAAAAATTCCAGCAATACCAATTGTAAACATCAAAGCAGAAACAGTGAGATAATGTGTAATATCAATATACATCTACATAGCCCCCTTATATACCTTTGCCTGATTCAACTTGTTTGATTTCAATAGCACTTTCTACTGTTCTAGAAACTTGCTCCGCAATAGATTGCCGCTTTACTCCTAATTTATGACGAAGTGTTAGAACAATAGCTCCAATCATTGCAACCAATAAAATCATTCCAGCAATTTGAAAATAGAAAACATAATCCGTATAGAGAATATCACCTAATGCTTGTGTATTTGTTCGCTGGGCTAAATCTGGCATTGGTTGCGTAACATGCGTTCTCAAGATTGGAGAAAAATAGCTACTCATAAAAACAACAATCAATTCTACAGCGATAATAACACCAATAAGAGCTCCAATAGGAGCATACCGAAGAGTTCCACTCTTTAACTCAGCAAAATCAACGTCAAGCATCATAACGACAAATAAAAATAAAACAGCGACAGCTCCAACATACACAACAAGCAGAATAAGCCCTAAAAACTCTGCCCCTGCAAGTAAAAACAAAGCTGCTGCATTAAAAAATGCGAGGATTAAAAACAAAACAGAATGCACTGGATTGCGTGCTGTAATAACAATAACTGCACTTGTTAGCATAATAAAAGCAAACAAATAGAAAAATGCCGCCGCTAGATCTGTTAGCATAGGCTTCTCCTTAATTATTCAAACAATTGGTATAAACTTCATACCAGATTACAATTTATCGGAAAAATATCCGACACCTCATTTAACGATACACTTAACGATAAGGCGCATCCATCAATATATTTCGAGCAATTTCTCGCTCCCAGCGATCTCCATTCAATAAAAGCTTTTCTTTATCATAATAAAGTTCTTCACGTGTTTCCGTCGCAAACTCAAAATTTGGACCTTCGACAATAGCCTCAACCGGACAAGCTTCTTGACAAAAACCACAGTAAATACATTTAACCATATCGATATCATAACGGACAGTTCTACGTGTACCATCATTGCGCCGGGGCCCAGCTTCAATTGTAATCGCTTGAGCAGGACAAATCGCTTCACATAATTTACAAGCAATACACCGTTCTTCACCATTTGGATAGCGACGCAATGCATGCTCACCGCGAAAACGCTGAGATACAAAACCTTTTTCATAAGGATAATTAATCGTGGGCTTTGGTGAAAAAAATTGGCGCATAGCTAAGAAAAAAGCACTCACAAATTCCAATAGAAGAAGTGACTTTGCCGCCTGAATGAAACCTGACATCGTAAAATCTCCTCTTAAACGAAATCCGTAAACTTTAAAAAAGCAGCAGTTATCACAACCATTGCTAGTGAGAGAGGAAGAAAAACCTTCCAACCAAGCCGCATGAGCTGATCATAGCGATAACGTGGAACAAATGCTTTAACCATAGCAAACCAAAAAAATACAAAACAGACTTTTAAAACAAACCAAATGATACCAGGAACCCAATTAAGCCACCAAACATCTAAAGGAGGCAGCCAACCGCCTAAAAATAGAATGGTTGTTAATGCGCACATTAAAACAATCGCAACATATTCACCTAAAAAGAAGAGCATGTAAGGCGTTGAAGAATATTCTACCATATGACCAGCAACAAGTTCAGATTCTGCTTCCACCAAATCGAATGGAGGACGGTTTGTCTCTGCAAGCGCAGAAATAAAAAATATAATAAACATTGGAAAAAGGACCAACCAATTCCAATCGAGAAAACTGTTAAAAGGAAGACCAAGAGTTGTACCAAAACCATGACTTTGTTTAAGAACAATTGTTGTAAGATCCAACGAACCACTCACTAAAATAACGGTCACAAGCACAAAACCAATGGAAACTTCATAAGAAACCATTTGTGCCGCCGAACGAAGAGCTCCTAAGAAAGGATATTTTGAATTTGATGCCCATCCCCCCATAATAACACCATAAACTTCAAGAGATGAAATAGCTAAAATATAAAGCAAGCCAACATTAATCTTCGCAACCTCCCAACCCTCATTGACAGGAATAACAGCCCAAGTTGATAAAGCAAGTGTCGCTGAAACAAAAGGAGCCAAAAGAAAAACCCCCTTATTTGCACCTGCTGGGATAATAGGTTCTTTCACAACAAATTTAATTAAATCTGCAAAAGACTGTAACAATCCCCATGGACCAACAACGTTTGGTCCACGACGCAATTGTACCGCAGCCCAAATTTTTCTATCTGCGTAAAGAAGGTAAGCAACTAAGACCAAAAGAACGACCAAAAGAAGAAGTGTTTTTCCGATTATAATGAGTAATGGCAACAGCCAAGTCATAAAGAAATCATACATCATTATTCTTTTTCCTTTGCCCTTACTTTACAGTACAGTTTGCGTAGAACGATTTTTTGCAAGAGATGAACATTTAGCCATAACAGCAGAAGCACGTGCTATCGGATTTGTTAAATAAAAGTCTTTAACCATAGAAGTAAATGTTTGACTCTCGAGAGAAACCATTTTTGAACCAAGCGCCTTAAGACCACTTATATCAGAAGGCACTATATCATCAACAGCACAAAGGTGTGGATAATCATTAAACAAGCATTGCCTTAATTGAGGAAGAGAATCAAAAGGGAGTTTTTGTCCTAAAATATCCGATAAAGCACGCAAAATAGCCCAATCTTCTTTTGCTTCACCTGGAGCAAAACCAGCCCGATTTGTCATTTGAACACGTCCTTCTGTATTCACATAAAGCCCTGATTTTTCAGTGTAAGCAGATGCAGGCAAAATAACATCAGCAGCATGTGCACCATTATCACCATGGCTCCCAATATAAACTGTAAAAGCTTTTGTATTGGCTAATTCTACTTCATCAGCACCAAGCAAAAATAGAACTTCACAGGTTTTAAGTATATTTGCAACCCCAAGCTTAGAAGTAAAGCCTATGTCTAACCCTCCAACAATCGATGCTGCATTATGAAGAACCCCAAACCCATTCCATGTCTCACTAAGAGCACCAATATTATCAGCTAATTTAGCAAGACTTTTTAAAACAGATAAACCTTCATTTCCTGAAACAGCCCCCTCTCCGATAAGAATAAGGGGCCTCTTCGCTTCTTTTAAGACATTAAAAAAAACATCCTCTCCACGAATAAGTGTCGTTAATGTATCACTCCCAGATCCAAGGTAAGAATAAGGATAACGTAAATCGACTTTCTCTCCAATTAATGCAATAGGAAAATTGCCCATCCGTTGGCGCTTTAAAATACGCGCATTTAAAACAGCTGCTTCATGACGTGGATTAGATCCCACAATAAGCAGTGCATCAGCCTGTTCAATACCTACAATTGTAGGATTAAAAATATAACTCGAGCGTCCAAACTCTGGCGATAAAACCCCCCCTCTTTGACGACAATCAAAAAGCGTTGAGCCCAAAGAGCTCAATAATGTTTTAAGGGCATACATTTCTTCAACAGAAGCAAGATCTCCAGCAATGGCTCCAATTTTTTCTGGAAAAATTTTAGAGATCACCATTTTAATTTTTGCAAAAGCTTCTGTCCAACTGACAGGTTGAAGCTTTCCATCTTTGCGTACATATGGCTTATCAAGCCGCTGAGTCCGTAATCCATCCCAAATAAAACGCGTTTTATCAGAGATCCATTCCTCATTTACATCTTCATTCGTACGCGGCATAATCCGCATAACTTCACGGCCGCGGCTATCAATACGGATAGCACTACCAAGCGCATCCATCACATCAATCGATTCCGTTTTTACCAATTCCCACGGACGGGCATGAAACGCATAAGGTTTTGAAGTTAAAGCTCCCACTGGACAAAGATCAATAACATTTCCCTGTAATTCAGATGTCATAGCTTTTTCAAGATACGTCGTAATTTCAGCATCTTCACCACGACCGATCAAACCAAGCTCAGAAATACCTGCAACTTCCGTTGTAAAACGAACACACCGTGTACAATGAATACATCGTGTCATAACAGTTTTGACAAGAGGTCCAATATATTTATCTTCTACAGCACGTTTATTTTCTGTATAACGAGAACAATCTCGTCCATAAAGCATTGCTTGATCTTGAAGATCACACTCTCCCCCTTGATCACACACTGGACAATCCAAAGGATGATTAATGAGAAGAAATTCCATAACACCTTCACGTGCTTTTTTTACCATCGCCGTATTGGTAAAAATTTCAGGTGCTTCACCGTTAGGCCCTACTCGTAAATCACGAACCCCCATAGCACAAGAAGCCTGAGGTTTTGGAGGACCACCCTTAACCTCAACTAAACACATACGACAATTTCCAGCAATTGATAAAGATTCATGAAAACAAAAACGTGGCACTTCAACACCCGCCGCCTCAGCAGCCTGAAGCAACGTGTAGTAATCAGGAACTTCAATCTCTTTGCCATCAACTTTGATATTTATCATCACCCATCCAACCTGCGGATAACCCACTTAAAATTTGCATTCGGTTGCTCTTAGAACAAAATCCGTTATTAAACCGCTTCTAAAGCAATATTTTTGCTTTGGACTACATTTCGCGTGTATTCATCAATTCTACGCTCGATTTCCGGACGAAAATTACGTATCAACCCCTGTACAGGCCATGCGGCAGCATCACCAAGCGCACAAATAGTGTGTCCTTCAACCTGTTTAGACACTTCAAACAAAAGATCAATCTCGCGTTTTTGCGCTCTTCCTTCAACCATACGCCCTAAAAGACGCATCATCCACCCCGTCCCCTCACGACACGGTGTACACTGACCACAACTCTCGTGCTTGAAAAAAGCAGCTATACGCCAAATTGCCTTGATAATATCGGTTGATTTATCCATAACAATCATTCCCCCTGTGCCAAAAGAAGACCCGACATCCCTCATCCCATCAAAATCCATGATCGCATCGATCATATCCTCACCACGAACGACTGGACAAGAAGCCCCCCCTGGAATAACCGCTAAAAGATTATTCCATCCACCACGAACACCACCCGTATGTTTTTCAATTAATTCACGGAATGAAACACCAAGAGCGTCTTCAAATGTACAAGGTGCATTAACATGCCCTGAAACCATAAATAATTTCGTTCCAACATTATTTGCTCGTCCAATTGATGAAAACCACGAAGCACCCCGCCGCAAAATCGTTGGAACAACGGCAATAGACTCTACATTATTTACTGTTGTTGGACAGCCATAAACCCCCATATTGGCAGGAAATGGTGGCTTAAGCCGAGGTTGCCCCTTTTTTCCTTCAAGACTTTCAAGAAGAGCCGTTTCTTCACCACAAATATAAGCACCAGCTCCATGATGAATAACAATATCACAAGCATGCCCATATTTCGTTTTTTTGCCAAGTAACCCCGCATCATAGCACTCATCAACGGCAGCTTGAAGCGCTTCACGTTCACGAATATATTCACCACGAATATAAATAAAAGCAACATTGGCTCCCATAGCAAAAGTAGCGATTACACATCCTTCAATCAAAGTATGGGGGTCATGACGTAAAATATCACGGTCTTTACAAGTTCCAGGTTCAGATTCATCGGCATTGACAACCAAATAATGAGGACGCCCATCATTCTGCTTTGGCATAAAGGACCACTTCATTCCAGTAGGAAAACCAGCACCACCACGACCGCGTAAACCCGATGCCTTCACTTCGTCAATGATCCAATCACGACCTTTGTCAATCATCTCTTTCAGACCATTCCAATGCCCACGCAACATCGCAGCCTTTAATGATTTGTCTTTTAAGCCATAAATATTGGTGAAGATACGATCTTTATCAGCTAGCATACCTCACCTTTTTTCTATTACCCATAGCATTTTCCGCTTTTCCTCAAATGCAATTTTTAAATATCTTTTCAAGACTTCTTACTTTTCGTTAAATGTTGCCATCATGGGTAGAATAATAAAATATTTTTTCAAGAAAAATACTTAATTATGTTCCCATTCTTTCCTTATCCTTTTTTGGTGAAGACTTGAGAGATCTTTTTTTCTTTCTCATCATCAATAAGAGAAGTTAAACCACTAATCGGTTCCGACGATTTACGACTATTTTGTGGACCAACCGCTATCTCAGAACTTTCACCTGCTTCAAATGCATCAATAATTTCTTCAAGGCGTTCAGCTGTAAGATCTTCATAAGTATCTTTAAAAATCATAACCATCGGAGCATTAACACAAGCACCAAGACACTCCACCTCTTCCCATGATAAGGTTCCATCCTGATTGGTCGCAAAAGGTTCATGATGAATTTTTTTCTGACAAACTTTAATCAATTCATCAGAACCACGTAACATACAAGGCGTTGTACCACAAACTTGAATATGCGCTTTTGTTCCAACAGGCTTAAGCTGAAACTGAGTATAAAAAGTAGCAACTTCTAAGACACGGATATAAGCCATGGAAAGAATCTGAGCAATATGCTCAATCGCAGCACGTGTCACCCAACCATCTTGCTCTTGAGCGCGCATTAATAATGGAATTACAGCAGACTGCTGACGCCCTACAGGATATTTTTTTATGGTATTTTGTACCCATATCTGATTTTCTTTTGTAAAAGAAAACTCAGCCGGCTGATAAATATCATCTGCAAGACGGCGTACGGACATTAGCGATCAACCTCCCCAAAAACAATATCAATCGAACCCAAAATAGCTGTAGCATCTGCCAACATATGACCTCTGGTTAAAAAATCCATAGCTTGGAGATGAGCAAACCCAGGAGCACGCAACTTGACACGATAAGGCTTATTGGTCCCATCAGAAACAAGATAAACACCAAACTCACCCTTCGGAGCTTCCACAGCAACATATACTTCTCCAGGAGGTGTATGAAAACCTTCCGTATAGAGTTTAAAGTGATGAATCAGTGCTTCCATCGAGCTTTTCATTTCACTCCGCGTCGGTGGTACGATTTTGCAATCCAAGCTCGAAACCGGTCCACTTTTTTCAGTACTCAGTAAACGCTCCACACATTGGCGCATGATTTTCGCTGATTGACGCATTTCTTCCATACGAATAAGATAGCGATCATAACAATCGCTATTTTTACCTACAGGAATATCGAATTCCATTTCATCGTAACATTCATAAGGCTGACTTTTACGCAAATCCCACGGAACACCAGCTCCACGAATCATAACCCCAGAAAAACCGCGTGCCCAAGCTTCATCAATACTTACAACGCCAATATCCACATTACGCTGCTTAAAAATCCGATTTGGGGTCACAAGCGCATCAAGTTTTCCGAGAGAAACAAGAAATGGATCAATAAAATCACCAATATCTTCAACTAAAGATTCTGGTAAATCTTGATGCACGCCACCGGGACGAAAATAATTTGCATGAAGACGAGCACCGCAGGCACGCTCATAAAAAATCATCAACCTTTCACGTTGCTCAAACCCCCAAAGCGGTGGTGTTAAAGCGCCAACATCCATTGCCTGTGTCGTTACATTAAGCAAATGATTAAGAATACGCCCAATTTCAGAAAACAAAACACGTATTAATTGCCCTCTTTTAGGAACTTTAATATCTAATAACTTTTCAATAGCAAGAACAAAGGCATGTTCCTGATTCATAGGAGCAACATAATCCAAACGATCCAGATAAGGACCCGCTTGAAGATAAGTCTTTGTTTCCATTAATTTTTCAGTACCGCGATGCAACAACCCAATATGTGGATCTACACGCTCAACAACTTCACCGTCCAACTCCAGAACCATGCGCAAAACCCCATGCGCGGCAGGATGCTGCGGACCAAAATTGATATTAAAGTTTCGAACATTGACCTCAGCCACAATCAACCCCTTGCTTTTTAAAAAACTTCATATCAAATATCAAAAAAATCTATCACGCTAAAAAATATTTAATTATTTAAGAAATACAGTACTCTAATATAATGCCTTATCAAAACCAATATTATTTTTTTTCATCTGCTTTTCCATCACGTGGCAAAGTATACTGTCCTCCTTCCCAAGGAGACAGAAAATCAAAATTACGCATCTCTTGGCGCAAAACAACAGGCTCATAAATCACCTTCTTTGCTTCATTATCATAACGGCATTCAACAAATCCTGTCACAGGAAAGTCTTTGCGTAAAGGATATCCTTCAAACCCATAATCTGTTAAAATCCGTCTCAAATCCGGATGTCCTGAAAATAAAATCCCATACATATCATACGTTTCTCGTTCATACCACTCTGCACCAGGATAAACCGTACAAGCTGAAGCAACAGGAGTATTTTCATCAGTACGAACCTTTACACGTAAGCGTAAATTCTCACGAGGAGATAACAATTGGTAAGAAACATCAAAGCGCTTATCGCGAGAAGGATAATCCACACCACTAATGTCTGTAAGATTAATAAATTGACAGCGAGAATCATCTCGAACAAACATTAAGACATCGATAATTGCATCAAGACGTGCCACAATGGTCAATTCACCAAAAGCAAGAACAGTCTCTTCAAGCTTATTTTTTAACTTGTTTTCCAAATAAGCAGCAAGTTCAACCAATGTTTCATCCACCATGACAAGAAAACTCTCTATCGCTCTATGGATCCGGTACGACGGATTTTTTTCTGTAACAACAATATGCCGTATAATAATGCCTCTGCTGTAGGTGGACACCCTGGAACATATATATCGACAGGCACGATACGATCACATCCCCGCACTACTGAATAGGAATAATGATAATATCCCCCACCGTTTGCACATGACCCCATAGAAATCACATAACGTGGCTCAGGCATCTGATCATAAACCTTCCTTAAAGCAGGCGCCATCTTATTTGTGAGCGTACCAGCAACCACCATCACATCGGACTGGCGGGGTGAAGCTCGTGGTGCATATCCAAAACGCTCATTATCATAATGAGGCATTGAGCATTGCATCATTTCGATAGCACAACAAGCCAAACCAAAACTCATCCACATTAAAGAACCGGTACGTGCCCAAGTAATCAAAGCATCTGCCGAGGTAACTAAAAAACCCTTATCTGATAATTCAGCATTGATATCACGAAAAAACTTATCATCAGATCCTATCAGCCCACCAGTATTTGGATTAATGATTCCTTTTGGTTTTGGAGCCTCAATCGTTGAATTATTAGATCTTAATTCCATTCAAGAGCTCCTTTTTTCCATTCATATATAAATCCAATAGTCAAAATCGCTAAAAACACAATCATCGACCAAAAGCCAAACATACCTATTGATTCGAATGAAACAGCCCAAGGAAAAAGAAAAGCAACTTCAAGATCAAAAATAATAAATAAAATTGATACCAAATAGAAACGAATATCAAACTTCATGCGTGCATCACTAAATGAATTAAAACCACATTCATAAGCCGATAACTTTTCAGGATCGGGGGAACGATATGCTACAATGTAAGGTGTAATCAACAAAACTCCAGCAATAACCGCTGACACAATAATGAAAATAAAGACTGGTAAGTAAGAGCTCAATAAATAAGCCATAACCCTCTTCCATCGTAACGAAATGCCTGAGTTTAACACAATGATTCAATATTGCGAGACCAAACAGACAAATTTAACAATCGCTCTATTAACTCTACTCATACTGCTTCAAAGGCATACAGAGCGATACTTTTCTTATCGGCATAGGTAACGCAGAGCAAAGAAAGACGCAAGCCCTATTCTTATAAACCATATAAAAAGAAAGAAAAAACATATTTATCCCCCAATCAAATACTCCACCACCTCACTCAATAGCATATGAATACTTTAAAAAGGAAATTTCATAAGGAATCAAGAAATGGCGCGAGTGACGGGGCTCGAACCCGCGACCTCCGGCGTGACAGGCCAGCACTCTAACCAACTGAGCTACACCCGCGCATTTTTTTTCGAACCAATTTAATTTGGTACAAGCGGTCGTGTAAGGGGTTCATGCGTTTATGTCAAGAAGGATTATGCATTTTTAAAAAAAATTATCAAATACCATCTTTATTCTTGCGTTTAGAAAAATTTTTCCTTAAAGAGTCTCCATTCAATTGCTGATCATTGCATTGGGCGATTAGCTCAGCTGGTAGAGCGCCTCGTTTACACCGAGGATGTCGGGAGTTCGAGTCTCTCATCGCCCACCATATAGCTTTACATTCCTATTCAGTTATTGATTCTTCATATATTTTTTAAAGATGAGAAATGCCTGAATAAAGTATTGTTATTTCTATGGATTCGACTAGTGTCCAAGGATATTATGATATACGGGAGCGAATAAATTTGATCGCGTGTGGAAAAACATTGAAACAGTTAAGAATCTTCAACCTCTGCAAAGTATAGGAATAAGAGCGACAGTTACCAAAGAGATTCTAGAAAATATTATTAATTTTATCGATTTTTGTATAAGCAAAGATGTCGATTATATCGGATTCAGCCCGCTCGATACGTCGTCATTTAGTTTTTCTAGAAAAAATAATACAAAGGATCGATCTAAGGCTTTAAGAAACAAAACTCTTCCGCCAAACGCTTCACTTTTTCATTTGAGAGATGAATTATCAAGGAAAGAATCCCCCCTCCAGATTTATATAGATAAAAAGTTCCAAGAAAGGAAAATCTCATGGACGTCACAAAATTTTGTAAATTGTATTAATTATTACTTAGGCGAAAATTCTATGTACGTTTCGTCGCCGTTAATGTGTTTATTTCCATTTTCATCCTTGGTATTGGACTATAATGGAGATTTAAAAAATTGCTTTTATTCAGAAGCTTTTGGGAATCTACAAAATTATGAGGCAATAGATTGGTCTGCTCAGAGCGTTTTAAAATCTTTGAAAGAATCTGGCGCATGTAGCGGATGTCGTGGGAAGGTATTTTGTGGATAAGGTTAAGCAATTTAAGATTTATAGTGTTAGCAAGTCTACTGCTATAGTGGTTGCTGTTTTACCACTTTTTTTGTCGGAAAAATTGCATTTGTCGCAAGCGGATATTGTTTTAATCGGTAGTTATTTTTTATTGCTTCCTTTGATCTTAGAAGTCCCCTTGGGTTTATTATCAGATGTTTATGGAAGTAAGCGCGTTATTTATACTGGGCTGTTTTTCTTTCTTTGCGGTTTTTTAGCTCTTTTTATGAATTATGCATATTTTGCTTACGCCACTTATTTATTGTGTATTACATTAGCAGCCGCTTGTTTCTCAGGTGCGGAAGATAGTTTACTCTTTTCTGTAGTACCAAAGCATCGCACACTGTTTTCCGTTAAGTCTGAAGTGGCTGCTGTTACCTATAGTGTAACAACGGTACTTATTTTTTTAGGAGGAATACTTTATTATTTGCATCCTGCATTGCCTGTGATTTTTCAAGTCCTTTCATTAATTTTTGCTATTTTTATGTTTTCAAAACTGACGAAGGGATTAGATAGTTTTCATATCAACGCTCATCCGAATATTTTCACAGTTATGTGCGCCAGCCGTAAAGAAGTCAAAAATCCTTATCGCTTCACTCTTATTTTTTTAAGTGCAGTTTCAGCTTTTGCTATTTTGGTTAATAATCGAACTGTTTCTATCGCATTTTCTGATTTTTTGCCATTTCAACCTGCTATTTTGGTTTCGATTATTTTTATCATTGGGAATTTTTGTTCAGCAAGTTCCAATATATTGTTTCAGAAGTATTTTTCAAAATTTCAAAATCCTATTTTTCCAGTCTTAATGATTGGTTGTATGGTAACCATTGCTTTTTTTCTCATGTCATTTCAAATCATTGCGGCTCTTATATTAGGATTTTTACTGCTATGTGTTTTTAAATCTGCTTATCGATCTTATCTGTCGTCTCTTCTTATAAATTCACTGATTGATCCCAAAGCTATCGCGACTGTTTTATCATTTACAGCCATTATTACAGCTGTTGTATCCTTTGCATTCAGTTTTTTATACGGTCATATTTTTTCAACATTCTGGCAAGCTAATTTGTGGTTGGCAGTGATTATGGCTGTGATTTTTGGGGTGTCTGCTTTAATTATTTTTGTCAAAAAACAAGAAATCATTTGGTTACAGCCTGAAAATGCACAATCGTCAAAACAACATTTCTTGAAACGCAAGCATCAAGAGTTTTGCTATGGGCAAATTTATCCGGAAGCATCGTGCATTAATGAAAACATCAAGGATGGCTCTTTTCGACAAAGTCTCTATCCTGCACCAAATTTGATAACACTTTGCGATAAAGTAGTCGAATGGGAGTTTATCCGGGGTACTGTATTGAGCCAAATGGATTTGCTACATCAAAAGGTGATTATTGATCAAATCAATAAGATCTTTCAAGATCGATTAAGCAAGAATATAATCTTATCACACGGAGATTTACATCCTGATAATATCATTGTTACTTCTGATAGTTCTTTTATGGTAGTGGATTGGGATTTATGTCAAGAAGCTAGTCCGGAATTGGATATCTTAACATTTTTCACCAGTCCAAGATTATCTCTCAATTTAGAAGAACGGATAGACTATATTTCTCATTTGCTGTCTATATCAAAGGATGAAGCTTTACCAATGATAAAAGCGTTTGTGGCTAAAAAAATTTCTGATCTTTCTCTATACCAAAATATTTTCATGAAACAATTAGTATTGGATTATATAAACTTGAATAAGAAATTTCATGGGCGATAATATTGTAATTTGTAATGAAAATTGCAGTGCGGGCTGCAATCATTGTCCGTATTCGATGGAATATATGGTGAGAGATGACGCGTTGCCTGAATCTTTATATACAATAAATGACATAAAATCTGATTTTATTATTCTTTCTGGTGGAGAGCCTTTTGAGCTCGATTATGATTTATTTCATAAATATACTTGTATGTGTCTCATTTGTAAAAAATATTTTCGGATTGCAACAGGGGGGCACATCTATATTCAACCATATTTGAAGCTATTAAAGAGTAATCCGTTCTTTTTAGGGATACAAATAGGCACAGATGTTATTTCAGAGATAAGAAATCTAGACAGTAAAAAATATAAACAAACGTGGGTGCGTAACATAGAATGTATGAAAAAAGATAGCGTACCATATAGTGTGACGATTACTTTATCGGAGAGATTCGATTTGGCAGAAGTGTTAGCTCTAATACGTATCGCTACTCCCGAGTTCATTTTAGTTAATTTTGAAAATAGAAAAAAGTATGAGAATACATTTCAGTTAAATATGATACGGGATTTTTTTTCTGGCTGTGAGATAAAATATGGATATACGCATCAGAGTTTACACCAATAAATATAAACTATCGGATTCTTTTCACAGTTCTTCTGGTGTGTTAGTTGAAAAAACAGATGTCTTAAGGAAAGAATAAGACAAACGGAATGGCTTCTTCTTATACGTCTATGGAAAACAGGAAGCTTATTTTCTGATAAGTAGTGCTCCTAGTAAATATGGTTATAGCAGTGCTCATCTTCGTTATACTGCTCTACAAGGAGCTATTAACCTTGTCGCGCAGAAGGGAAAAATATCTACAATACATTTTGGTCTTGTCGGAACCTACGGGCAACTCTCCTTCACTCCAAAGAATATGCAAGACAGCAAGTAAGAGCATATTGAATAAATGGTCATTTCAACTCACCGCCTATGGCAGTAAACAGCGTGACAGTGGTTTCTATCTTGATACGCTGTTATCCTATGGCTTCCTAAAGGGAAAGATCACCAATGCCCTCATTAATACAACCGCAAAATTGAAAAATACAAAAATGTTGGCGATCTCCACAAATGTTGGCAAACAATTTGCAACGGGTATTCAAGGCGTAACATTCAAACCGCAGGCACAGCTTGCCTATCAACATTTGATGTTTGATACCATTAAAGATGCTGATAATCTGACCATTGACATGCAAAATCCTTCTCAATGGATAATCCGTGTTGGTGGACGTTTGACAAAAACCATTGCCACTGAAAACAGCCGTCCTATGTCTTTCTATGGAAAAGTAAACTTGATCAAAACCTTTGGTGATGATCAGACACTCCATATCGATAAGGATTATAAACGTGACCCCTCGGGAAGTTCCGTTGAAGGTGGGCTTGGTATTAGTGCACAATTGTCCGCTAACCTCTCCCTTCATGGTGATGTCAGCTATCAACAAAAGCTTCAAAAACTGGTATAAGTGGTGCAAGCTTTTCAGGAAGAATACGCTATCAGTTTTAAATAACGACTGTAAAAAACAGCCCATTCAATTTAACAAAAAGGCAGTATATTGCTGCCTTTTTGGCTTATTATAAGCTGTTTTTAAGCGCTTTTTTAAATAGAGAACAGCGAAATATTTGAAGACTGTCATTGACCATTGAATGTTTTTTACAAAAAATTCTTTTTATAAAGAATAAAACTGTAAAAAGAGAACAACCAAAAACAAAATAATATTGAAAAATAATGTGAAGCTTTTCTAGAAAATACAGTATTACTATCTTTTGTTATTTCTCACAAATTTAATGCTTTCAATGCCAAAATAAAACTTTTGAACATAAAATGATAAGTAAAAATAATGTAACAATATTAAACAAAGGGATGTATGTTATAAGTCACTCGTATATTTCAAAATGGGAGTTCTAGTAGGATTTAAAATATTATAGCTCAAACACTGCCCAGCAAATTCATACTGGAAAAATCCTATTATGCCCTTCCCTCTTAACAATACCGCCAAACATCACCAGAAACTTCAAAACAAATAAAATTGCATTTTCTCTTCTGTAAAATGGATCATGCTCTTTGCTCTCTATGGACAATAGGCTCTATACTTGCTTCAAAAAACTCCTTTGTATAATCGTGTTGCGCATGTAGATTACGCAATTCATCATTGCTAAGCTCTTCAAGAATAATCCCTTTATGCATAATTCCAACACGTTCACAAATATGTGCAACAACAGCAAGATCATGGGATACCATTAAATAAGTAAGCTTTTTTCTCACGCGCAATGATTTCAACAAGTTTAAAATTTCAGCCTGTACCGACACATCCAATGCAGATGTTGGCTCATCAAGCAATAACACCTCTGGCTCAATAATTAAAGCACGTGCAAGAGCAATACGCTGACGCTGCCCTCCAGACAACTCATGAGGATAACGATAAAGAAATGAAGAATCTAAACCAACGGAATCTAAAGCATCCTCTACCCGCTCTCTTTGATTATCCATCCCATGGATTTTGAGCGATTCAGAAAGAACCGTATGGACCATTTTTCTTGGATGCAGCGAAGCATAAGGATCTTGAAAAACCATTTGAATACAGCGTAAAAAATCCTTACTTCTTTTCTTTTCAACTTCTTGTCCAGCAAAAAGAAACTTTCCACTATAATCTGGAATAAGCCCCACCAATGTATTCAAAATAGTTGACTTTCCACATCCGGATTCACCAATCAAACCATAAGCTTCACCACGCTTAATATGAAAATTAACATTTTTAACAACTGTTACTGCCTTATGCCTATGACCAAAAGTTACAGATAAATTAGAAACATCAATAATATTCTCACAATTTGTCATGAGGAACCTCCTCAACACCATTAACAATCGTAGGATTATACAACCAATCAGGATCACGCTCAGGAACAGCCAAAATATCAACTGGATTATCAAGCCGTGGCAAACTCGCGAGCAACGCCTTTGTATAAGGATGACAAGCGTGAGACAAATCAGAAGCAGGCAACTCTTCTAGCACACGGCCCGCATACATCACTAAAATACGATCACAAAAATCAGCAATCATATTTAAATCATGACTAATGAAAATAAGTCCCGTTCCAGACTTTGTAACAAGTTCATCTAATACGGATAAAACTTGCCGTCTAACCGTAATATCAAGTGCAGATGTTGGTTCATCGGCAATAATTAAATCAGGTTTTGGAATGAGCATCATTGCAATCATCACACGCTGCCCCATCCCCCCAGATATTTCATGAGGAAAGAGACGCATCACATGTTCAGGATCACGAATATGAACAGATTCTAACATAGATATGGTGCGCTCCCGCGCTTCAGCTTTTGAAACACGATAATGAATACGGTAAGCCTCCATAATCTGTTCCCCGATCCGTATTAATGGATTAAGTGAATATTTGGGGTCCTGTAAAATCATTGAAATACGTTTCCCACGGATTTTTCGCATCTGAGGTTCACTTGCGGCCAATAAATCAACATCCTCAAAGCGCATTTTTTTAGCTTTAACAATGGCTGCTTTTGGACTTAACCTTAGTATTGCGCGCCCAGTCATCGATTTTCCAGATCCGGATTCACCAACAATTCCAATTTTTTCTTTTCCAACAGAAAAACTAACGCCACGCACAACTTCTGAAATGCCGCGCGTTGTAGGAAAAGAAATACGTAAATCTTCTACTTCTAATAATTTATTACCCATTGCGTGGATCCAATACATCACGAAGACCATCACCTAAAAGGTTGAAAGCAAGACTTGCAAATAATATTGCACAGCCTGGTATTGCCGCCAACCACCAATTTGTCATCATAAATTCCCGCCCTGAAGAAAGCATCGCACCCCATTCAGGACTTGGAAGTTGAGCTCCCAACCCTAAAAAACCAAGACCAGCAGCCGTTAAAATAATTCCAGACATATCCAAAGTTAATCGTACAATCACTGAAGGAATACACATGGGCGCAACATGAAACAAAATAATTCGCCAAGCAGAGGCCCCTTGCAAACGAACTACAGAAACATAATCAGAAGAACGTATTGTCAAAGTCTCAGCACGTGCTAAACGTGCAATTGGCGGCCATGCTGCAATTGAAATTGCAATAGAAGCATTTTCAATCCCCGGTCCCAATGCGGCTGAAAATGCAAGAGCTAAAATCAAACCTGGAAAAGCAAGAAAAATATCGACAATACGCATGAGCACAGTATCAACCCATCCGCCCATATAACCAGATACAGTTCCTACAATAAGCCCTATTGGACCTACAATAACTGTTGTAAGAAAAACAACATAAAGAGTGATACGGGAACCAAAAACAAGGCGACTAAAAATGTCACGTCCCAATTCATCTGTTCCAAAATAATGCGCCATAGAGGGTGGCTGCAACCGATGCCCTAGATCATTGCTAAGAAAATCATGCGTAGCAATCCAAGGAGCAAAAAATGCACATATGATAATAATACAAATAATAAGCAGACCGAATACAGCCGAAAAGTTATGAAAAAACTTAGCCAGTGCGTGATAAATTCTTTGTATGTTCGCTTGAATTATGGAGTTTGGAACAGGATCGTTTAACCAACTACCCAAAGAAGATGATGATTGCGATTTATGATGATTACTTACTGTCATATTCAACGTGTCCTTGGATCAAAAATGCGATAAAGCAAATCAGAAAATAAATTAATGGCGACAAAGATAAATCCTACAAGTAAAGTACATCCTACAACTGCATTCATATCTCCGGCTAAAAGAGCATTTGTCAAGTAATGTCCAAAACCAGGCCAAGCAAAAACTGTCTCCGTTAAAACAGCCCCTTCTAATAAAAAAGCATAAGAAAGCGCAACAACAGTAATAATTTGAACAGCAGCATTTCGAAAGGCATGCCCCCAAACGGTTCGCGCCCACGATAATCCCTTTACACGTGCAGTAATGATATATTCCTGATTAAGCTGCTCAATCATAAACCCACGAGTCATACGGCTAATATAAGCCATAGCACCGAAAGCCAAGATCAAAGCAGGCATAATAACGTGACTAAAAACATTACCAAAAGCCTCCCATTGTCCTTGGCTTGCCGTATCCCAAAGGAAAAATCCTGTTTTTGGTTCAAAAGAATATTCATAAAGAAAATCAATACGTCCTGGGCCACCAACCCAGCCAAGCTTGGCGTAAAATATTAACAACGCCATTAATCCGAGCCAAAACGTTGGAGTAGAATAACTTACAAGTGTAAAAACACGGACAACATAATCAATAAATGAATCGCGATACATTGCTGCAAAAACACCAAATGGAATTCCAAGAGTTGTGCCAATAACAATAGCAACGGTTGCAAGCTCTAATGTTGCAGGAAATACACGCATAATATCGGCTAGAACAGGTCGCCCAGAAGTTAAAGCATCTCCAAAGTCAAACAAAAATACATTATGAAGATACTTCCAATATTGGACAATCAACGGCTTATCAAGACCCAGCTTATAATACATTGCATCATAAGCTTCCTGACTGATATTATCACCAAGAATAGACAGAACCGGATCTAGAGGAAGAAGATGACCAAGAAAAAAAGTGATCGTCACCAACCCAAGCAATGTGATAAAAACTGAAATAAGAAGTTTCAATCCTTTGCATAAAAAATCCCATAAAAATAATTTTTTCTGCTTTTCTGATACAGCTCTTTCAGTCTCTGAAAGTGGCAAAACCATTATAAAAATCCCCTCTGTAGCGACAAAACATAAAGCAAATACCTCTTTTTATATAACGAAACAACCTCTTATGAAGCATGTTCTACAATCCTTCTCTATAACATGCTTCTTTTATTTTTCTGCTTCATTGTAATAAAGTCTATAACTGTTCCAAATCCATTTTTTGACATCAGGTCCCATACCAACGGTATAATATGTCTGAAATAAATAAACCATAGGACCATGCTCTAACACATAATGCTGTAAAGTACGATATTGCACAATGCGCTTATTGGGGTCTTGCTCAAACAAAGCATCCATCACCATGTTATTAATATTTTCATCATAATACCCAGCGCGCCAAGCTAAATACATATTGTGCTTTTTTGTAAATGTTGGATCAGGGTTAAACACGTGATTTAATGAAGCAGGATGTCCATCAGGATCAGCACTCCCCCACCCCATAAGTGCAGTATCATAATTTCCACCACGTACACGGCTCAACAATTGATTTTGTGCCATTTTTTCAATTGTAAGCTCAACACCAATTTTGCGTGCATTGGCTTGAATAGACTGTGCAACAGACGACATATAACTAAGGCTTCCAACTAAAAGATTAGCTTTAAACCCATTAGGATAACCAGCTTCAGTAATCAGTTGTTTTGCTTTTTTCAAATCCAACTGAAAAGGCAAACCTTCTTTTTCATCTAAAGCACCTGGAACACCTAAAGACATATAAGTTGCCCTAGGAATAGCAATTCCTTTCAAAACAGTGTTTCCAAGACCTTCATAATCAACCAAATAACGAAGTGCCAGTCTGACCTTTTCATTCGCAAAAATTGCATTCTTATTATTTAACGATAGGTAAATAATCTGCGGACGCAAAACACGACTAATTTTGACTGGTTCTCCCTTTTTTTCAAGATCTAAAATATCCTCTGAAGAAAGATCACGCACTATATCCACATCACCTTTTTCCAAAAGAAGTCTTTGACTTGATGAATCCGCTACATGCTGCACAACAATCTGCTTAATTTTAGGCACATCGCCCCAATAATGCTGTGTCGCCTCTAATACAACTTTATCTCCTGGAGACCAGCTCACCAATTTATAAGGTCCAACACAAGCTGAATGTGTTGCTAAATATTTATTCCCCATATCACCGTTAATACTCTGTGCCTCAATTGTTTCCCGATCAAGCAAAGCAGAAGCATAAGATTGTCCAATAACAGTCAATATGAGCTGAATAGGATAGGGTTTATCTAATTTTAATTGTAAAGTCTTATCATCAAGTGCCTGAATATTTGTTTCAACATTGTTTTTGGTAAACCCATAATCCATTAAAGATTGAGCATAGCTTAATCCTAATTTAATAATCCGTCGCATCGACCATACCAGATCTTGCGCTGTAGCCGTCCTTCCGTCATTAAACTTTAAATCATCACGAAGATGAAAAACTATTCTTTTGCCATTATCTAAAACGTCCCAAGACTTTGCCATAGCAGGGCGAATTTTTGTAGGATCATGCTCGTCATATTGCACTAACGCGCTGCAAATATTCGTCAATAACTCACTCGTCACAACCTCAACAGTTTGCGCTGGATCAAAACTACTAATTGAATCAATATTCCACGCCATTACCAATATATCTTTAGATGAAGCACTGAATGCCGATGTTACAGCCCCATTAAAAAAAACGATTGAGCTTAATAAAATAGAAAAATTTTTCAATATTCTTTGTTTTCCCATTTTATCTCTTCCTTTTGTATTCTTCTACCTTTTCACACAAAGTGATTTTGATTTTGCTCTTTCATCTTTTAAATAGCATAGCATTAGACATCAATTTCATTTCATCAAACTAAGCATCTATAAAATAATTTTCTTATACATCAGTCTATATTCTGGATGCAGAGAATCTATAACTATAAACAAAGATCCTCCCCAATATAACTTTCTATATTCATCGCTCCCTATAAATGATCTTAATTATATACTGCTACTGCACAAACATCCCTCACAATTTCATCCTTAAAAAACTGAAGAGCTTTTATATGGGAGAATATTTTCATCATGCAATTATGATTAAGCTCTTTTTAGCTTTGACAACATTAAAAAGACACACTTATTTTTCAATTGCACTATAAAAAATACGCGGTGCACTATTCCAAACCCACTTTTTGACATCAGGCGTCATCGCGACAACGCTATATTGTTGAAAGATAAACGCATAAGGTCCTTTTTGCATAAGTTCACGTTGTAAATCAGCATAGAGTTGTGCCCGTTTTTGCGGATCTTTTTGAAACAGCGCCTCTTCAACTTTTTTATTCATCTTGGCATCAAAATACCCATGCTTCCAACTAGGATAGGCTGTATTTCTAGCCTCAAACCGATTATCTGGATTGAAAATAAGACGTGAAGCCATTGTATGAGGATCCACAGAATCATTATTCCATCCGATAAAAGCCGTATCAAAAGCCCGTGCATTCACTTTTGAAAACAACTGTGTACCTGCTACACGTTCAATTTTAAGACGCACGCCCGCCTGTGCAGCACTATCTTGAAGTGATTGAGCAAGTAACAAAGTATAAGGAGTGTTTGAGACAATAAAATTTGCCTCAAATCCGTTCGGATAACCGGCCTCTGCTAAAAGCTGTTTTGCTTTTTGAATATCAAGCTTAAAGGGTTGCCCCTCTTTTTCATCTAAAGCCCCAAAATTACCAAGAGGAATAAAACTGGCCCGTGGAACACCAATCCCTTTAAGAAGCTTCTTGCCTAGACCTTCATAATCTATAAGATAACGCATCGCCAAGCGTACTTTTTCCTTAGCAAAAATAGGATTCGTCGTATTGAATCCCCAGTACATCATAGTTGGCACTAACACTCTTTCAACTTTAACATCTGTTGTTTTTTGCAGATCTGCAAGATCTTCAGGTGTCAAATTACGAGCAACATCAATATCATGTTTTTGCAACAACAAGCGTTGTGTTCCGGGCTCTGCAACATGGCGAATTAAAATCTGCTTCAGTTTAGGTGCTTGTCCCCAATAGTGAGAGCTTGCACGCAACAAAAGAGCTTCTCTAGGGCGCCAACTTTTTAACTGATAAGGACCAACACAAGCAGCATGACTCTTCAAATACTGATTTCCAAAATCGCCATCTTTTTCGTGTTTCATAATCGTCTTACGATCAAGCAAAGCTGTTGCAGGACTTGCAACAATATTATTAAGAATAAGCTCTGCTGGATAAGGCTTATCAAATTTCATCACAACTGTTTTCTTATCAGGAGCTTGCAAAGCATCATCAACATTTTGTTCTACAATTCCATATTCATTAAAAATTGCCGCATTACCCATCTTCAATTTGACAATCCGCTTCATACCCCAAACAAGATCATTGGCATTGGCTGATCTGCCATCATTAAACTTCAAACCATCACGCAAATGAAAAGTAATCACCGTACTGTGATCATCACCTGAAACATCCCAATGCGTTGCTAAAGCAGGAACTATTTTAGCAGGATCATCTGTCGCAGTACTCACCAAGTTATCACAAATATTGTAAATAATTTCACTTGCATAAACATCATTGCTTTGGGCGGGATCAAACGTACTGATTGCATCAAGATTCCAAGCCATCACAAGGGTATTAGCCGGTGTTTTTGCTGAAACCTGTTGTACAACTACCCCCAAAGCCATAAGAGCAGCAACAAGAGAGCTGCTACTTTTCAATATTGTTTTCTTCAAGTTCATAAACTTTTCCCTTTATTTATTTTTTATCAATTAATGACGCTGAAATAATATAGCAAATTTATAATTATAACATTGAATAAATACGTTCTAATCTCTTATATTTTTAATCACCTACACAGAGTCATCTACTTGATAAATTCATTGACTTACGTCTCAATAAACCATAGCGAACATACAATATATGTTTTGCTAACCAGTATTACATTCTTTTCATAACCTTTCTTTGCATATGATAATGCACTATATCAGTTCCCTATTAATCATCAATAAGCCTTATCGCCCCAAAAAATAGTGAGCTTTAAAAAATCATTACGCAAAAATTTATGAATTCATTATTCTATTCCTTTAGGCGATATTTAAAATAAAATATGCAAACTTTAAAAATAGTTATCCCCCTCAAACACTCAGTTTCAAGATGCGGCGCATCTTTACTACATGACAAAAACGACACTGGAATAGCAGAAAGACATAAGAAAATATCTTTTCTAAAACGCTATCCCCCACAAAAAGCTGCTTAATCTTTTGAAAAATAAGTGTCAAAAGTTTTACGTTTTTACCAACAAAACCAAACGCGTTAACAAAGATAAAGGAAAAATGAGAAGAATCATTCCTTCCACGCTTTATCTTTTGAAAAATAAAGCTTACAATAAAAGAATACACACTAAAATGCATTCCCCCATTGATAAAAACAAAATTCATTAGACGCTTCCCCCCTAAAGACATAACGAATATAAACCCTTCTAAACTTTAGTGTGCATCATTGCTTTGCCACTATAAAAATAGAGCATAAAACAACATACAGCAACAGAACTCTCGTTTCCAGCGGAAACATACAGAGATTCAACGAAGCAATGTAGTGGATACAAGCCTGCATGAGCTTAATCATCTTCCAAAAAATTGGAGCGCACACGCGGCAAGATCACTCTACTAATAGAGGAAAGCTATCAGATAATAAAACCCAACACAAGCAGCTTGAGTCATTTAACTTCAATTTTTCATCGCTGTATTTTATTTTTATTACCTAGGTAAGCATTGAGCAATCGACCTACATATAAATAAACCGACAGTCATACAAGCAAAGAAAAACAATGCAACAACAGCACCCCATCTAAAAACCACTTTGCATTCGTCAATAAGCATGAATAAAATATTCATTAATTATAACGGTCATGTCATTAACAGAAATAAAAAAAACTCTTCTCAACCATTACAAATGCCAAAGACTGTTGCACAACATTGAGAGCTAGTAAAGTGTGTGATGGTGCCGATTTACTCCTTCATAAGCGTAAAGATGGAAGTGCTCAATGGATTTACCGTTGTACCATTCACAGGCGCCACCGCGAAATGGGTTTTGGTGTACTAAATGTTTCTTTAAAACATACAAGATATTACCATTATCTCACTTCAGATACATAACAGTTAAGGTATCACTCCTTTTGGCGTCTGTTTTTTCATCCTCAAAATTATACCTTTATCGTTTTTAGTGCCAACAACAGTAGAAAATCATTAATATTGTATAGTTTGTATATTTCAATTATCTTATACAGTGAAATTGTATAATCTATACATTTATTAAATAATTCAATTATTATCCTATTGATCATTACTCTTACAAAAGACAGTTTGCCAATTTATCGACAAAAACATCCTTCAAGATGATCATTAACAATCCCTACGGACTGCATAAAAGCATAACAAATTGTGGGACCAACGAATGTCCAGCCACGTTTCTTCAAGTCTTGAGAAAGACGAAGAGAAGCAGGTGTCATAGGGTTAGCCAACAGTGTTTGAAAATCTACTTTTTCATAACGCTCTGATGGTGGTGGCTGAAAAGACCAAAAATAGTGGGACAAACTTCCCCACTCTGTTATAATTTCTTGTGCTCTCAATGCGTTATTAAGCACTGATTGAATTTTTCCTTGATGGCGAACAATGTCTTTATTCTGCATTAACATTTGCACCTTTAGCTCATCATAATGAGCAATCTTTTCAAAGTCAAAGTGATCAAATGCAATGCGAAAAAAAAAGCGTTTTTTTAAAATTGTAAACCAAGAAAGTCCCGCTTGGAAACCTTCAAGACAAATTTTCTCAAACAAACGAATATTCTCAAAAATAGGCTTTCCCCATTCGGTATCATGATAAGCACAATAAAGTGGATCCGTTCCAGCCCATGCGCAACGAACTTTTCCATCCACTCCCTTAAGAAGACCTTCCGCAAGCATGGCATTAACCCCCGTATTAAAAGAGCATTCCTTGATCATCGCTAGGCGACTTTATTTGCTTGTGTTTTGAACGTTTAGCGGAAATAGGCTCTTGTGTTGCAACACTGATATCTCCATCAAAAAAACGTAAATTTATGTGCCCCGTTTCTGGAAACTGAGCCAAGCGTTTAATGGGCTTATTCTCTTTCCCCAAAGCCAAAACAAAACCGCGCTCCAAAATATTCTGATATGAAGTGCTTTTTAAAAGCCTAGATACTACCTCTAACCCAGCACGTTGTTTTTCCACACTACGCACAAAAGCACGCTGAAGACGTGCCGTATATTCCTTTGTATTGCGTTGTGCTTTTTCACTATTTAACAAACGCGGTGAAAGACGCACACCAAGTGCATGAAAAGAAAAACGTTTTTTATCGTAGCTCACACAAAGAGCACGCTGCAATCGACTTGAAGTTTCATCCAAACCACGCCGTGGTAGAGCAAAAAGTTGATCGGCAGTCGGAAGAGCTCGTAGAGTAGCTCGCAATTTTTGTCGATAAAAATCCAAATAACGCGCTAGTCCCTTGCGCAAACGTGCACCAAGCGATGCCACCAGCACCTCAAGATCAAGCTTAACAGGAACAGCCCGTTCTGCTGCGGCGGTGGGAGTTGGAGCACGCCAATCAGCCACATAATCAATCAAGGTCCAGTCCGTTTCATGCCCAACAGCAGAAATAACAGGAAGAGAAGATTCATAAACAGCACGAACAACAGCTTCGTCATTAAACCCCCACAAATCTTCTAAACTTCCCCCTCCCCGTGCAACAATAATAAGATCAGGCTTAGGAACAACTCCTCCTAAAGGCAACGCATTAAAACCTTCAACAGCAACAGCCACTTCTTTCCCACTTGTTTCCCCCTGAACACGTA
Organism: Bartonella sp. CL100XZDX; assembly: GCF_042195375.1. NCBI lineage: Bacteria > Pseudomonadati > Pseudomonadota > Alphaproteobacteria > Hyphomicrobiales > Bartonellaceae > Bartonella > Bartonella sp. CL100XZDX. The sequence goes on from NZ_JBHIOH010000018.1 coordinate 128,262, forward strand.
CAGGCCAAACCAAAATATGCAACGGAAAACGATCGGATATACGATGAATAATATCACGAATAACAGCACCTGTTGGTGATGTTACAACGCCTATAATTCGAGGCATATAAGGCAAAGTTTTTTTCTTAGCTTCATCAAACAAGCCTTCTTCTAAAAACTTTTTCTTACGATTTTCAAGGAGTGTCATCAAAGCACCAATCCCTGTTGGTTCAAGAGCCTCAATGACAATTTGATATTTCGATGATCCTGGATACGTCGTAAGTTTACCAACAGCAATCACTTCCATCCCTTCTTCAGGAGGAAATTTGAGCTTTTCCATCATTCCACGCCAAATAACAGCTTCCAACCGTGCCTTATCATCTTTTAAAGCAAAATAAGCATGTCCCGAAGCATGAGTACCACGGTAACCTGATATCTCCCCACGTACCCGTACATAACCAAACTTTTCTTCAACAACACGCTTTAGGGCCCCTGCTATTTCGGAAACAGTGAATTCTGCTACATTTGTTACACCTGTTTTTTCACTAAACAAACTTACCATTTTTCAATTCTTTACGCCCGTTTCTGTGAATCTTTTTGAAACAATACATCTTTAAACTTTTGATTTATAGCTTCATCAAAATACCCATAACACCGGCTAGAGTAGTTTATATTTTTAATTTCAAATCGATTATCAGGGTTGTAAAAAAACTTGAAGCCGTTTTATGGGGATATCTAAAGTCATTATTTTATTCGAAAATTGTATCAATAGAAGTTTAAATATTCAATCTTAACATTCACACAAACACATCTTTCATAAGAATTCCTGAAATAAAATTCTCTACACAACATAGAAATCCATTCCCGATAAAATTCAACGTATTGCAAAGTGTTAAAGAGCTTTGCAA
>NZ_JBHIOH010000019.1:0-6448 GCF_042195375.1 Bartonella sp. CL100XZDX
GAGAAGCGTCTGTACCCACATGCCGGCGCACCTCTTCAAAATACACCGCGTCAATTTCATCAACAGATCTCTTTAGTTCAGCAAGCCACCGTTTAAAGCGTAAATAACGCATACCACCGCCTTCAAAGCGGCGTGATTGAAAATCTTCTGTATCGCTTGTGATAAAACCATCCGCACCACGTATCGCCCGGCCTGTCTTGGTCCCTAGATCAAGACATAAAATGGTTTGTGCGTTAGTGATCATAATCCCCCCTTAAGGCTCTACGTATTTATATGTGTGTTATGACAGANATCCCCCCTTAAGGCTCTACGTATTTATATGTGTGTTATGACAGAGCGTTTAGTCATAAATTAAAAAAAATGAACTCACTCAATTCAAAAATACACTGCATGCCTCATCTCGTTACATTCAATGTTTGGATCGATTGTGTTTTTCAAAAATTTTTTGAGAGTTTTCTTTGAAATATTTTGTGTCGCCATGCATCTTTATGGACAATTCTGGTCCTAAAGAATTTTTGGCTATTAAATGGTTGTTTTCATCAAAAGAAAAATTCCAATCAGAATTATTAAAAACGATTGTACAGCCTTCTGGAAAACCTATTTCCTGTATTAAATCTTTCAAAATATAAAAAGTATAATATGATTTTTGCAAAACATTTACATAGCTTTGCTCTTTTTTACGATATAAATAAAAAACTTTACGATAGGCCCACAAACAAAAAACCGTAATTACATTGGTCGTAAAAAGTATAATAATTGCCGCTAAACCATAATCCATCTTTACTTTCTTTCTTCTTTAAGAGTGTGAAGGGTGCTGTTGTGACAGAGCGCGTTGTGATTGCTTGTCTTGAAAAAATATTTATGAAAAAGTATCGCTCCCAGCGATTCTAAAAAAGTGGGGGGAGTTATGATGCAAGAATGGATAAAGATATTTCTTACAGGTTTTGTGTCATTTGCTGTGTCGCTTTCTGTAGCGCTTATTTTAAGAAATAAAGACCGTAAAGAAGCAACCAAAATCCGCAAAGATGATTTAGAAAAAGCTGCAAAAAAACGAGAAGAAGATAAAGAATGGATAAGCAAGCAATTTGCAGAAAGCCAGGAACAGACGATAGCCCTTAAAGAGCAAGCGAAATCGATAAAAGATCTTGCCAAATGGTCAGAAGAACATATTAGAATTTTGTTACGCCCTTCAAGGAGATACCTAGAGTGGGAAGCGTGCACCGATATAATAGACCAAAAAAGTGGTCTCTTATATGCTGAGCTCATATTGAAGGTTAGAAATCTAACAAAAAAAGATATTTTAATAAAAAACATACAAATAACGGAACACTACTCCTTTGAATTTCTTGAAAATGCTTGTCGATTTGATGAGGGGAAGTCTGATAAGTGGCGGTCTGATCTATCAAAAGAAAAAGATCCTGTCGTCATTAAGAGAACAACACCCAAACGCATTTCTTTAGATCCCAAAGAGGTCAAATCGAATGCTACATTATCGTTTACTTTAGATTTATTTCGTATAACTGCTAGTGAGTGCATTGTTCTTTACTTCCTATTAAGCATAAGCGAATCTGAATACAATGCTCACAACATTGTGAATTGTACTCTTGAATACACTTCACCCGAAAATCCAGATGAATTAATCACTGATTATTTCTGGGCGTTAGAAACACCTTACAAACACATTTATTGCGATTAAACAGACCTATTATGAAGTTAATCCCAAAGATCCGCTTTTAATTAACGACCCTCATTTTTGGGATTAATGACACCAGAATTAAAAAACTTCTCCTGCAAAAATAAAATCGATCAATCTCGGTTCTTCTTTTTTGTTGATTAACTCAGTGATTTTATTATTTAATTCATCAATAACTTTCATCTGTGAAGCTAACTTTAGCCTTTGGCTGTATAGCGTTTCATTTTTTTGCTTAATTAAAGAGGATAGGTTTTCAAGTACTACTTGCTGTTGTTCAATTGACTTATCTCGTTCTGCAAGAGTTGCTTCATGCCATCTCATCCAATTATCAAATTGTGACTTATGCCATTCTTCTTGTTTTGCAAGAACTTTTGTATGAGTTCTATGTCGTTTTATAAGATCTTCTATGCTACAATCACGATCCGGTATTTGTATAAATTCTTTCACAAACTTATCTCCATTCTCAATTTTCGTATTACAACCTATTAATCCACAAATCCGTGTGCAGAGTTTCTTCAATATTCCGTTTCTCATGATCTTTCTTCTTTAAGAGTGTGAATGCTGCTGTTGATGTTCGTTATTATCTGTAGGGGCAGCAATATGAGAAGATATTACTGTTTGTGATGCATTTGCTGTACTAATTTTCTCCACCAGATGAAGCGTATCTTTTCTTCGTTTTGTCATTGGACGAACAACTCTATGGGATTTACTCCCATAATTATGTAGGAACCAATCTAGTGTAACCCAAGATAGACCCTTGGCTTTAGACAACTGAATAATTATATTCCAGTATTTTGGAGAAATACTATTGCGATCACGCATTTTACGCGCAGCCTCATAGCTACAACCAATTTCTTTTGCAAATTGGCGTATAGATCCCCAAGATTCAATCAAACTTTTGACATAAAAATCATTAACCATGACACAAATAGTACATTACGTACAATTTTAAATCAAGATAAAATCGTACACAATGAATTAAAAAAATAGTGGATAATGTACAAATGACTTATTTGCCAAAAGATAGACTTAAAATAGCGCGTAAGAATGCTGGATACGCAACACCAAGCGAAGCTGCGCGCGCTATACCAGCTCTTAATCAAAATACCCTAATTAGTCACGAAAATGGAAATCGTGGTATTTCGCGCCAAATAGCCGAGCTCTATGGACAAGTATTTAATGTAGATCCGGGGTGGATTTTGTATGGCGAGTCTCCTCAAGAAAATCCTAACCTCAATATAAGTATTCCTGTCGTTTCATGGATTAGCGCTGGAGAATTAAGCGAGCAAGATGGGATAATGGATTTTTCAGATTATCCTATGACAGAGGCTGTTAATCTTCCTGCCGGTGAATGGATTGCTTTACGTGTAGATGGGGCATCTATGAATAAAATTAGCCCTCCAGATTCTATAATATTTGTAAATATGCGAGACAAAAAACTTGTGCCTAATGCCTGCTATGTAATTGCAGATGAATCTGGACAAGCGACATATAAACGATACAGACCTAATGATGATCCTCCTTTTCAGTCCGCTTCATACGACAAAACAATAAAGGCTCCAAAACTTGAAGGCGCTATCTCTATAATAGGTCGTGTACGGCGCACTATTCTTGATATGTAAACACAATACGATTCTCTGTTCACGTTATCGATTAGATTGCCATCAACAGATTGAAGCAAGTTTGCTTGATTTTTATCAGTAAACAGCAAAATTTTGATTCTCTAAATTGTGCCGTGATTCGTCTTTTTTTATTTTTTTTAAAAAATAGTACATTATGTACTTGACTATCTTTAGTGCATAATGTACTAATATATCCATAAACCACGCACAAACAATCGCCAAGAGGCGTTAGGGAGGAAAAATTATGGATAAGCCAATTCTTATAAATTCCAATGAAATTTTATTAGTTGTCTATGGTGATGATCAAAACATTGGTCGATCGGGACCACTGGATAAAAGCCAAATTCTAAGCATTGTTGATGAGGCAGATGATGCAATCCAAATCTTTCGCATCAATCCTTCTGAAAAGAACTGTGAAGATATTTCTGAAGAGATCGCAGAGGCATATGTAAAAGAAAATATTGAACGTCTCGATGAAGATAGTGAGGTTCATTACTTTATACGTGAAAGTGATGTTTACAATAGACTTTTAGACGAGATCGCAGACGAAAAATATAATGATGAGATTTACGGTACTTACGAACAACAACACCGTTTGCGTCCTTGTGATGTGCTTTAAATTCTGAAGGGCGCATTTAAAAGCGCCCCCTTTCATTCATCAATCCCATCAACATGAGGTTCGTAATGGAAAAGCCTATTGCTATCCAGCACAATACAATCAAACACGAAACCGTTCAAACGGTCAACGCTCGTGAATTGCATGAATTTTTGGAAATTGGGAAAGATTTCTCTACTTGGATTAAGGACCGTATTCATCAATATGAATTTGAAGAGGGAAATGATTTCATAAAAACACAAGATTTGCGGTCCCCAAAATTGGGGAGCGCAAAATCTAGAGCTGTTACAGCTATAGACTATCACCTCACATTAGACATGGCAAAAGAGCTCGCCATGGTAGAGCGTAATGAAAAAGGTAAACAAGCCCGTCAATATTTTATTGAATGTGAACGGCGTGCAAAGAAACCTTTAGACCTTGCAAACGCTTTAGAAGATCCTCTCTTTGTTAAGAAACTTCTTTTAGAAAGCGTCACACAATTAGAGACCTTAAAAAGTGAAGTGAGTATCCTTAAACCAAAAGCAGCTGCTCTTGAAAGCTTACAGCGCCATGATGGACTCTTCGGTCTTACAGAAGCCGCTAAAATACTCGAGATGAAACCAAAACAGTTCATTCTCTTCTTACAGCAAAAAGGGTGGATTTATAGACGTGGAGCAGGTGGAAATTTGCTTCCTTATCAAGACAAAATCCAAAAGAAACTTATGGATTGTCCAACCATCACACTTCAAACCGCAAATGGAATAGAAAAGGTCATTCCTTGCGCAAAAGTCACAGCAAAAGGAATTGGAGTGCTGTCTCAAGAGCTTAAAAGACAAAGCATGCATTAAGAGGAGGTTATTATGATAAAAAAGAAATACGAACTGACTGATGACGGCAATTAAAGTTGATAGAATAACGCTTTACCGTATCCGTGCATTAAAAGACTTTGGAGATGTTAAAAAAGGTGATCTTGGTGGCTGGGTAGAGAGTGAAAGAAATCTTAGCCATGATGACAATTGCTGGGTTGGTGGTGAGGCGTGGGTTTATGAAAATGCTAAGGTTTATGATGATGCCGAAGTTTATAATAACGCAAAAGTTGGTGGTAATGCCATAGTAGCTGGCAAAACAGCATTTTATGGAAGTGATGCTATCTTAAGGTAGAGGCAAAAACCATGGAAAATAAATACGAACTTACTGATGAAACAATGGAGATTGAAGGTAAAACTCTCCACCGCATTCGTGCCTTACGAGACTTTGGTGGTATTAAAGCAGACGACCTAGGCGGTCTTATAGAGCATGAAGGCAACTTATCCCATGAGGGCAATTGTTGGATTTGGTATAAGGCTTGTGTTTTTGGAGATGCATGCGTTTACGGCAGGGCAGAGGTTTACGGTTATGCACGCGTTTCCGATAAGGCAGAAGTTTATGGCACTGCAAAAGTTAAAGACGGAGATGTGTGCGATAGTGCAAGGATTTATGGTGATGCTAAAATTTATGATCATGCACACGTTTACGGTGAGGCATGCATTTCCCATAATGCAGAGATTTACGGTTATGCCAAGGTTTTTGGTGATGCCTTGGTTTTTGGCAATGCACATGTTCATGGGCGTGCAAAAGTTTACAATGATGCACGCGTTTACGATGAAGCACGTGTTTACGATAATGCAGAAATTTACGGAGAAGCAAAAGTTTACGGTGATGCAAAAGTTTACCGTAGCGCACACGTTGATGACTATAACGCCATATCAACTGGAGAAAAGACCAGATGAAAAAAATACGAGCTTACTGATGAAACAATTAATGTTGATGGATTTACGCTTCACCGAATTAGAGCATTAAGAGATTTTGGTGGCGTCAAGAAAGGTAACCTTGGGGGCTTTATAGAGTATGAGGACAACCTAAGTCATGAAGCCGACTGTTGGGTTAGTAATGGACCTATGGTTTATTGTGGTGCCGAAGTTTACGACAGCGCTAAAGTGTTTGGTAACGCGAAAGTTGCTTATTTTGCACGCGTTTATGGCAATGCACAAGTTTATGATAACGCAAAAGTATATGGGGGGATATTTTTGGGGACGCACAAATTTACAAATATGCAATTATTGATGGAGATCCAAGAATTTATGGCGACGCACAAATTTATGCCGATTACAAAATTGTTTACAAGGAAAAGACAGAAAACTTAACAGGGGAAGACGTCCCTTTCTAACCACACAACCAACTTTTAAACACCAGCGTGATTCACGCCACGGGAGAATTGCGCTCAAATAGGAGGAAATCAAGATGAGTGAACTAAGTACCACACAAACGGAATTAGTGGAAACAACGAACAATTGTGAAATCAAACCTACAGCTATGGAGCTTATTTTAGAAAGAGCTTTAGAAAATGATGTTGATCTGGATCGTCTCAAGCGTCTTCTTGAATTGCGAGAACAAGAGATAAAACGACAAGAGCGCCAAAACTTTGTCCGTGATCTTTCTACTATGCAAATGGAATACAAAAATATCGAACAAAACGCCCTTAATACACATACTAAAAGC
>NZ_JBHIOH010000020.1:0-11369 GCF_042195375.1 Bartonella sp. CL100XZDX
CGTTCGGTGAATGCTGCCTTTATCGGCTGCTTGATTAGCATCTGTATGAATGGAACCAACAATCATCCCTTGCGATAAATCTCCGGATGACGAGACAACAATCACTTGCTCTCCGATATCACGCCCTTCATAAGAGCGTGTTTTACCGGCGCGGGCTTGTGTGTCTGGAATCCAGTCACTGACAAGATTGCCACTTTTTATCCGATAGCGTGCGTTTTTATGGTCGACATGGCTAATCTTCCCCACCACAACCATATTGGCCACACGTCTCTTTAGATCTGTGATCTCTTTATCGCGCCGCTCTAACATGTCCACCTTCAATTTTATGGTATTTATCTTTATTTCTCACGCCTGTTTCTGGTTCAAAGCTTAAGAAAGGTTCAACGAGTCTTGCTGTTACACTGCTTTCTTCTTCATCCATGTTGGGGATATTGGTGACGTAAGTTACGTCAAAGGTTAAAATTGCACCGTGGAGTGCTAGAGCGCCATTATCACCAAAGGCAAAAGTAATATTTTGCAGGCGGCATATCTCAACGGTGTTGTTAAGATTGGGGTTGGCATGGAAAATCTCTTCAACTTCCCATGCTAATTGGTCAACAAAACGTGCGCCATCTTCACATGTTGCATAGCATTCAACATCTACTGTTAAAACACGCCGTCTTAAGCCAAAATCATGTCCATCTTCGATGATTTCACTTTGCGTTGAGATATTAATAGCTGGCATTGTTTCAATAAATAAATTGAAATCGCGCATATTGAAAACATTGTCACCAGCTGCCGTCTTTGCTGCTTTGATCAACGTAACAAATGTTTCTCTTATCGTTTCGCGTGGATGTTTTATTGTTTTATCTCCCGCAAGATAAGTTTATACATACCGGATTCAGAGGCTTGGACATCTGTGATCACGAAGTGTTCTTGAGAAGAGGGGGCTTTGTTGTTTTCAAGAGAGAGGACCACAATACTATCTTGAGGTTTTGGTGGTATTCCCCCGATATCATTGATACAAAGATCAAGTTCCTTTCTTGCAATTGTCGTGGGGATTCTGCCTCCAGCCTCCGATTCCGAATGTTTGATGCCGTAAATCGCTGTGATACGAAAAGATTGCTGGTTGTCCTTTCGCGTGTAGATGATGGGCTGCCCAAAAGTGTTGCGTACATCTTTAACCATTTGGTTTAGCAGCCCGTGCCATCGCATGTTATTTCGCTCCAATCACGGCTTTAAACAGCATTTCTGGGCGTGTGCAGATGTAAAGCGGATAGCTATAGACTTCCGGTTTTACCCATGCATTACGGTCGTGGTCGACGATAAGCATCGTGTAGAGAGGTCTTCCAACCGTGTTGGCAAAATCCAAGCTTTCACCAGGGGAAAAGGTTTTCTGGAATACACCAGGCGCATCAACAGGAAAGAATTGACATTCGTCAGGCTTAATGCCTATGGCGCGTTTGGTTCCAGCCTTCGCACTCACATTATAGTTGTGAATGCTGCGATAATTGATAAAGGTTACACCAGCAAAGTCAAAACTGCCAAAGCTCCCCGAGCCAAGAGCACTCGGTGTTGCAACACCTCCTGCGCTATTGAGTGTTTGTGCTAAGGCTGTGTTTAAATAGGTCTCACGAATTGTTTTATGGTTTTTCAACTTGGAAAAGAATTCATTTCCACAAAGCCCAATAATCCGTGAACGATCAGAAAATGCTCCTTTTGAAGCCTCAATCATCCTCATAATGACTTGGTCAACATGGTCAGCAACATTGGTTGTCTCAACATTCAGTTTAAAGTCAATGGGCTTTGGTGGTGTGATTTCCCATTCCTTGTACCAATCGACAATCACGGAGCCATCAGCATCAAGAACAACCCCTTGAACGGCGCCGAGTTGCATATTCTCCCATGTCAATTCGATTTCAGAAATCAGTTTCTTTTGTTTTCTGGCAATATATTTCATTGCTGTCTCTAACTGATCTTCTGCGCCAAATTCACGACGGTTTTGGATTTCTTCTGATTTCACTGTATCACTTTTGGCAATCCGTGTTGTTTTGAAAAACCGAAGATTACGCCCCTCTCTATCACCTTCTGCCAAAGGTGCGCCACGTTCACTGGTTTGAATAAGCGAAAATGTGTTATCACGCCGTTCAATCCCAACCACTGTGGTGCTTGTTTCCACTTCCTCAAAAAGATTAAGAGAGCTTACAAGACCAGGTTGAAACTCATAGTTTTCAATGGCTTTCATCATTGTGATGCTTGAAAAAGCATCATGTTTAAAAAAATTCATATCCATGTGCGCATTCTCCTATCGCAATAAAATATTGTTATGGTCTTCGAGAGACTGAATGGCAGCACTTTTTTTTTCATCCGTGATGGCATCTGGCCATAGCAGTTCAGAAGCTTTTACAGTGCATAAGCGAGCTGTAATCACAGCGCGTTGATCTGCTTCAGAGGCATCAACAGTAGCAAAAGAAATTCCTGCCGGTGTTTGACTGCCATCTGATGCTGCTGGATTAAGGGGGACATAGTGTTCCGTTGCGGTTATCTTTCCCATGACAGTTCCCGCTTCAATGAATGCTCCTGATGCAAACACCACTTCTTCGTTTGACATATCCGGATCGTAGGGTCCAAGATAAGCGCCATTGCGTACGTCGTCATAAATAATATTCGTCATTTCACTGCCCTCCAAGCGGCTTCCCATTTTGCGTGAATCTTTGCTTTGCTCGTCCCATCACTATGAGGGGCATAAGGCGAGACTTTTAAAGACGCGCTTTGAGAGCTAGCAGCCGTCAACACACACTGGCGTGCTTTCTCGAGACTCATACCGTTTTGAATAGCTTTTGCTGCGTCAAAAGAAACGCCTAAGTGCTTTGCTTGCCTTTCAAGGGTTGTTAGTGCTTTTGCGCGCTTTCTTTCTTTTTCAAGAGCAGCTTTTATGTTTTCTTGCTTGTCTTCGTTGTCTTCATCCTCATCTTCGTTTTCTTCGTCGTCAAAGATTTCGGCGTTTTTGTCGATGTCACTATCGTCTTCGTCCTCTTCCTCGTCATTGATGATGTCGACGATCTTTTCGTCATCCTCTTCTTCAGCGCGGTATTGTGTGCGTGCCATGTGTTTTGTCCTTCTTTTGTTGTTGATGTTGGGTTTTGTGATATGGAATCCGTTAAGGCTTCCAAAGCTTGCGCAAGGGTGCCTTGCACATCTGCTAATCCAAGCGTGATCGCTTGGGTGCCTATAAAAGTTTCTGCCTTCGTGTCACGAATTGCAGCAGCATTTAAGCGTCTGTTTTGCGCCACCAAATCGACAAACATCTCGTAGAGCAGGGCACAATCGGCTTGCATTTTTATCTGTGCTGTATCGCTCAAGGGTTCATGAGGGTTGCCATGGGTTTTGTGATCACCTTCAAAGACAAAGGTCCATTTATGCCCGTGTTTTTCATCTGCACGGGATTGGTCAAGATGGGCACAAACAACCCCAATCGAGCCCACAACGCTCGTGCGAGCTACCCATATTTGAGAAGCAGAGCAGGCAATGGCATAAGCCGCTGAACACGCAAACTCATTGGCATGTGCCCAAATGGGTTTATTGTATTGTTTTGAGAGTGTTTGAAACTCTTCAACCAAATCAAACACACCACCGGCTTCTCCACCGCCGCTGTCAATATCAAGTAAGACAGCGCGAACATCAGGTTGTGCAATGGCTTCACGAAAAGAAGCCCTTAAACCTTCATAAGAGGTTAGCCCCGATAAAGCCCCAAGCCATGCACCACGGCGCACAAGCGTGCCATGAACCGGTATTATGGCAACATTGTTTTGTACTACATAAGTTTCAGGGGGTCTGAAAGCTTCTGTATTCTCTTGCGAATAAGCTTCAATGGGAAACTTTTCTCCCTCAAAAAGGCGTGGTGCAAGAGCATTCAAAATGATATCAAGCTTTGTCGAGGCAAGCATATGTGGAACCCCAAAAAGCCGTGATGCCAAAAACGGCATGTCGAGATTATTCACCATTTGTATGTGCCTCACTGCCTTGGTTACTTTCATAAATCTCAGAAGGGTCTGAATCTGCGGTATCAATCACTTGATTGCTAGCAGAGGGCGTTGCCATATCCGTGTCAAAAGATAAGCCGCGTGCACGAGCGTCTGTGTGCTCTTCTTCAAGTTCGGCATGAATGCTGTCGATATCAAAGCCACGCTCGGCAAGTGCCATGCGTCGTGTTTTCAAGCCTGCACGGATTTCTTCTTTTTCCGCTGAGATATCCTTGTTTGGATCAATCATTTCAAGCGGAGGCGCAAAGCTTTCACATTGAACCCATGGCAAGGGATTTTCTTCCCACCCTGGCAAATTGACACATTTGACAAGCACTGCCATTTCAACAAAACGCTCCCATATAATGCGATTAAACTGAAAGGCAATGATATGTTCACGCCATTGTTTGACGTGCCGTCTAAACTGAATGATAGAGGTACGCACATTGGAAAAATTGCCGCGCGTAACGTCTCCAGTCACAACGGCATAAGGCATATTAAGTGCTGCACAAATTTTCAAGATATTGCGAAATTGAAAAGCCTNGGAGGTACGCACATTTGAAAAATTCCCCCGCGTAACGTCTCCAGTCACAACGGCATAAGGCATATTAAGTGCTGCACAAATTTTCAAGATATTGCGAAATTGAAAAGCCTCATAAGAACCTCCAACTTCAACAGGGGTTGAAAATGTAATTTGTTTTTCGCCATCGACCACGTTAACTGAGCCAGGGTAAATTGGATGCTCTTCGGGTACCTCTTCAATCTTCTTTTCTACCTTCTGTTCAAATTTCGTTTTTTCACGATTATCCTCTAACTCTGCCTCATGAGATTCCTTCCCTGTAATAAACACTGCAAAAAGAGCCGCTGTTTTTTTTCGTTCAAGCTCTGCATCATCATAGGATTCGAGTTGAAAGATCTTTGTCATAGCGCGCGTTATTTTGGGAGAACCGCGCAATTGTCCGGCAATACGGCGCTCTTTGATGTGAAGGACCATTTCAGCAGGGACGCGCACGCGCTCTTGGCTCTCCTCAAATGCCATATTTGCAGGGACATCATCATAGGGATGATGTTCCCAGAAATGATAAGCAACGCGCTTACCACTGGCATTAAATTCAATTCCCATACGAATGTAATTGCCTTCAATCTCAGCAGGTCCATTGTAAGTTAAATCCAGCATTTCGGTTGGATAAACTTGTAATTGAAGCGGCACACCAGAGCGTCCATAAAGGTCGACATAGTGTAGTCTTACAAAGCATTCTCCGGTTAAAAAGACCTCTCGTGCAATGGTTGCTTGAAGTCCATAAAAATTGGCATCTTCATCATAATCGGCTTCATCAACCCATTGCCACCATAAGTCTAAAAGCTTTTTCTTTTCTTCTTGAAAACCTTCAATACGAGGATAAGGTTTAATCCCATCACTAACAGCCGCAGAGACCCATTCTTCTGTTGCAGACCCATAAAGAGATTCATTGTCATAAAGCCATCTTGAACGAGCAACAATGGTATCACCGCATTCTTCAATCGCTTTATTGATATGTTTTTTTGCGGGGTCAAAACCACCCATGCGACGGCTTTTACTTGCAGCTTCAAAATGGGGATTGTGTTGACGAGAAATTTTAAAAAAGCCTGTGAGTTTATTGAAAAAACCAGCCATTAATAGCCTCGTGATATATTAAAATAGAAAACGCGTGAACGCTTGCGCCCTTCAAGGTTGGCTATTTGTGTGTTCAGCATCTCAAGCGCTCTGCGCAGTTCCTCAACAGAGCGGTTGCTTACTTGCTTATCGCCATGGCGTACCGATTGTGCACCTGAATAAAGAGCTTCTTCAATTTGTTCACGCCGCCTTTTTAAACTTTCCAGTCTGTCAATTTTGCTGTTAATTGGTTCTAAAGTTTCATCCACAAATTACCTCCAATCCCCTCGCATATAAGGATTTATCATTGTTCTGAATGGCTTCTTTTGAGGCTGTGCTGTCTGAGATCTTCTTGGAGAAGGAGAGGGCACATGTTCTGATGTTGGCTGCTCTAAAGAGCCTTCAACTTTAAGTTTTTTCAGACGCTCTTCTAAGATATTGACTTCTCGATTAAGGTTTATTCCTGCCGAAATCAGACCTTGTAAAGCAGCATAAGCATAGACCCTACAGTCCAAGGCTTCGTTTCTTGCCTTTTCGCTTTTTTGCCATTCAATACGCTTGAAGCCTTTAAAATATTTGATGACTTTTCTTTCAGCGGTCAGTTGGTCAAAATATTCTCGATCAAGGCTTTTGTGAAAGTGTGTTGCACCAGCCCCCGATGCTTCAGGACCGGATTTTTTAAACCGTGCCGTGATAATATCTTTCGCGGCATCAACCCCAACAATATAAAGATTAATCTGTCCTTTATTGTTTTTGCTTGGTCGGCGCGGCCATACCGCACGCCATCCCGCTTGCCCCTTAATCCCCCAGATACGCCGCCCCTCACGCGGGCGTACATAATTATAAACTGCCTGTGTGTGTCCACCACCGGTATCAATGCAAGCAGCTGTTATTCTGATACCCTCTTTATAGCCTGGATGTGGCCAGCGTTTTGCAAGATATTCATCCAATTGGTCCCACACTTCAAAAGAAGAGGGATCACCAAGGATCACTTGATAATCAATATGCCAACTTTCTTCACTACGCCCCCATCCCACCACTTCAAGCTCTAAACGGTCATTTTGCACATCAATACCAGCTGTCAACAACACGGCTTGTTCTGGTGCCAATGGATAATCTTCACGTTTTGCATAGAGGCTATCAGGGTCAACAACTTCGCCTGTTCTGTCTTCCCATGGCTCTCCAAGAACTGTATTAATAAAAACTTGCAAAAGAGCAGGGTCTTCTTTGGCTCTTAAAAATTCGCGCGCACAATCGCCCCAAGTCAGCCATGGCGAATAAAGCGCTGAAATATGGTAAGAACGCAGACGAGGCTTACTTGACTCTTGGGTTGCGATCCAGCAAGCACCGTTTTCTTCTGCCATTAAGGTGGACTTACGATGTTCGGCATGTTCATGACCACAATGCGCACAAACAAACACAGCTTTTTCGGGGGCGCCTTTTGGCCACTTGATTTGTGACCAAACAATGGGCTGTAGAACACCACATGCATCACAAGGAACATTGTAATATCTCTGATCACCAAGCACAAAATCCTTGGCGATACGGCTTGTGTCACGGTGGGTGGGCGTGGACAATTTAAAAATTTTACGTTGAATAAAAGCAGAGGTTCGTTTTTCAGCAATTGTTACAGGATCGCCTTCATTATCGACATTCAATGGGTAAGCATCGACTTCATCCAAAACCAAATAGCGAATAGGAGAAGAACGCAATCCAGCAGCACTATTTGCTCCTGTAATCATCAATGTTCCCCCATAAAATTCCTTTGAAAACATTGTATTTCCACTGTCTCTTGCACGAGCAGGAGCAATGCGTTCACTTAAAGCAGGGCTAGCTGAAATCATCGGATCAAGACGAGACTTTGACAGTTTCTTAGCGGTCTCAACTGTCGGCATCACATAAAGGGCAGGTCCTGGACTATGATGAATGGCATAACCACAAAAGTTCAATGCTGCTTCCGACATTCCAATCTGAGCCCCCTTCATCACAACCGTTGTTTCAGTCGGATCATAAACAGAAAGATTATCCATGATCTCTCGTAAATAGGGGGTACGTATAGTCCTCCATAACCCAGGCTCAGCACTCGTAACTGTGCTCAAATAACGATTTTTATCAGCCCACTGGGAAACAGTATAAGGCGGGTCAGGACGGCGTCCTTCATTCGCATAGCAAAAAAAGAGCCCAGCACCAGAGGACGAGGGCGAAGCATCACTTATCATGTTCTGGATTCTCTTCTAAAATGTTGGGATCGTGAAAAGAAACAGGGACGACATTTTCCACTAAAGCTTTGCGCATATGATGATCGATAGCTCCAATAAGGCTCGCAGCATCACATCCCACTTGCGCTGCAATTTCAGTACCAAAGCGATAGGCAAAATTGAGCATTGTATCTCGATGCGCTCTTCCAAAATTCCATGCTTCTTTTCTCACTTCTTCACGATCAACAGTGGTTTCGCGTAACTTTTCCAGAGCAATCTTTTCTTTTGCTAGCGCAACTTGCATTCGCTCCAGTTTTATCTTGTATTCATTGGCTCCATCTGTGGAGGCTTGTTTGACCTTTGTTCGCGGTTGACCATCAGGCGCTAAAAATGGGGCAGGGCGCTTTGTTGGATTCTCATTCCAGATGCTTGTGGCAAGCGCTTCATTGACAGAACCATCTTCAAAAAGAGCCGCATCAAATTTACCTGTCTTTATCCGAGAAACCACCGCATTATGTGAAACACCCATCTTCTTCGCAAACGCACGAACCGATAAACCCTTACGATTCTTCTTATTCATAGTTGCTCCATTTTGAATGGTATATACGAATTATTGTACACTTTAATTATTGACAAGGTTTTATTTTTCGTGTACATAAAATATATGAAGATAGTGTGGGATGAACCAAAAAGAGCTTTAAACATTGTTAAACATAAGCTTGATTTTGCTGATGTTATTTACTTTGACTGGGAACATGCTCTTATTGATGCAACACATTCAAACCGCATAAAGGCTATTGGACATTTTGCGGATGACACAACAGTTATTGTTTTTGCAAAGCTTGGCAATGAAGCGATATCCATTATCAGTTTTCGTCAAGCGAATAAAAAAGAAAGAGAGGTTTTCAATGACTATCAAAAAAACCTTTAAAACAGGATGTGGCTACACAAAAGAAGATTGGGACGCTGTGGATTCCCCATCACTAACAGATGAAGAACTTGCACGCTTAAAGCCAGCTAAAGATGTTTTACCACCTTCCTTTTTTAAATATGTAACAGAAGAACGCCGTAAACGTGGGCGTCCACCCGTTGAATCTCCCAAACAAGCGGTTACTCTACGCCTTGACCCAAACGTTATTGCTTCTTTTAAAAAACAAGGAAAAGACTGGCGAACACGTATGGGTGAAGTTTTAAAAAAAGCAAGTGGCAGCTAAACCAACCACCTCCCCATTGTTGATAACGGGGAGGAGAGATGTGTCTTAATCTAAGCAGCTTTTACGACAGATCTTTCTAAGACTTGTTTTGCTTCTTTGATTAAAGCTTTATAATGTTTGCTTTCTTCTACCAATGTAAAGGCTTTGACAAGATGCATATGGAGAGGTCCATAAATGTAAACAGCCTTTTTAGTTGGAGACATTTTATCCCAATCTTTTGGGAAAGCAAAACGTATATCATNCTCTAAAAAATGTGCTTTACAGTTGAAATTAAACTTCAATTGTATTACATTGAAATACAGTTACAAGAGGAGAAGTCATTATGGCTGCCAGTCGTATGGTTCAAGCGCGTGTACCAGAAGAAATTCAAAATATCGCTAATCAAGTTATTCAAGCTTCAGGTTTATCAGTAAGTGATGTTGTGAGAGTGTTGATGACGCGTATTGCACAAGATAAAGCTATTCCGTCCTTCTTATTTCAACCTAATGCGGAAACTATAGCGGCTTTTGCAGAACTAGAGGAAGGTAACTTAAAAAAGTTTCATTCCGTAGACGAATTATTTAATGATCTCTATGCGGACGATTGAACGTACCACTATCTTCAAACGTGATTTCAAGCGTGAAATGAAAGGACGGTATCGGCATCTTTTAGATACTGATTTGCGCCAAATCATTGCAGCATTAGCAAATGATCAACCTTTAGAACCTCGATATCATGACCATGCATTGACTGGGAATTGGAGCAATTATCGAGATTGCCATATTCGACCTGACTTAGTACTGATTTATCGCTTGATTGGTCAAGATCGATTGATTTTAGTGCGTCTGGGCTCCCATTCAAAACTTGATCTTTAAACCACCTCCCCATTTTAAGAACGGGAAGGGGAGTTCTATTTTTTTAATTAAGCAACCTTTTTAATGGGGTTGTCTAAATTTGGTTCATAAGTTCGCAACAAAGAATCCATACGATGTGGAAGTTCTGAAGCTCCAAAATCTGTCAAAATTGCCAAGATTTTTGTAATATTGGGCACGTCATCTTGAAGCTTTAAAACCAGAGCATCTACGACCGATTCCATAACCTCAACTATAGCATTGCAGTCCTCATCTCCAATGCCTCGATGATTAGAAAGCTTAAACAATGCCATCCATAAATCGCACAAAAAATCGACACTGCTATTCATTGCACACCCCCAAAGATTTGTTCTCTCAAACATGCCAATCCTCTGGATGTGATTTTCGTTGAAGGCAGTACCTTTTCTGTACCATCTGGTCTTTGGATAGTGATAGCAGGACAGTCCATGAAACCTTTTTTGATTTTATCCTGATAAGGTAACAGAGGCGCCCCTGGAGCCCGTCGATACACCCAATCATGTTTACGCAAGTAATTGGTTAAGTCCTTTGGGCGCACCTCCAACATCTTCGCTGCTTCGATAAGACCGAATAAACCATCAGAGCGTTTTAAACCTTCCAAAGCTTCTGCTTTAGGCTTGAGTGTACTCACCTCATTTCTTAAGTCTTCTAATTGATTGATACTCTCTAAAAGGAGCTGTTTAATCGTAAGAGGATTTTCCAAAGCATTGGCAAGATTTATTTGTGGTGTTGCTACTTGTCTTTCCAATTCTTGCCAGCGGTCAATAATCTTTGCTCGTAAAGCAGTGCTGTAACCCGAAACAAGAATTAAACATTCACGTTTGGGAAGATTGTAGCAAGGAAGAGTACGACCTGTTGAATCTCTGTAGAATCCTGCAAATTTACTCAGCTCAATTTTGAGCTCAGTGAGTATTTGCCGAATATCCCGCATAACATTCCGATGTTCTTTACCACATAATTCTGCAATTTCACGACTCGACATAGTCTGAGTGGTAGCACTATTAGCAGTGCTTTCTTTAATTTCTATAAGTGTGTTCACTGTGAACTCCTTGGTAATAGAGGTTTTCTATTGACACTCTAAAAGAGTGCCGGGTGCTAGAAAACACGGTACCAAGTCCGTCGTCACACCTTTCCCGTGAGGGTATTGTATAGTGTAACTACACCCGACAAGACCGTTATATGCTACAGCATATAATGAGTCAAAATCTTTAATTTTCAGAAGACTGATTATTTCGGCAACCAATCCGCTTGGTATTTTAAGGTGTTTTCTAGGCACCTAATTCGAAAATAGACATTGACGCAACAATGTCAAGAATAAAAATAATTTTTATCTAAAAATAATCACATACTGTATAGTGTACATATTGAAATTATTATTTATCAATGAGTTAAGTGTACAATGTACAGTCAATTTGAAAATTCTGTCGCTAGCGATAGTTCGCGCTCGCCTGCCC
>NZ_JBHIOH010000021.1:0-25778 GCF_042195375.1 Bartonella sp. CL100XZDX
CTTAAGATTGACCCGTGACATAAGCCGCCCATTTATCCATATAGACACGGCGCTGTTCTAGATAGTCAGTACGACGATAGGCACGTTCTACTTTACCGCCGACCGTATGAGCTAAAATAGTTTCAGCGACCTCATAGGGGGCATCGGTTGTTTCAGCAAGCCAATTGCGTAAACTAGAGCGAAATCCATGGGGGCAGGCGTTTAGTCCAGTCTGTTGCATATATTGTGACATACAGCGTGCAGCGAGGGGACCCCGACCGGTTACAGAAAAGAAAAAATCATTGCGAGAAAGCAGACGCGCTTGTTTTAAGATTTCTAATGCCTCTGTTGATAAAGGGACGCGAAATTCTGTTGTCATATCACGCTTGCCTTTCATATTTTCAGCAGGGATAGTCCATATATCCCCCTCAACTTGATCTTTATGAATATGACATAAGGGATTGCTACGAACCCCTGTAAGGATAAGCAGCCGCAAAGCCAGTTGTGTTATGGTTGATGCTTCACAAAGTGTTTTATAAAAAGCCGGCACATCTTTCCAATCCATGGCTGGTCTATTAGTGACCTTATGGCGTTGTTTACCTAAGAGAGCTTTTGCTTTTTCTGTTGCTTGTAAATCAACATCCAAACCTAATGCAGCCGCGTGTTTGAGACAAAGATTAAGACGTATCAATGCTGTCTGAGCTGTTCCAGCTTTTGTATGCCAAATGGGAGCGAGGGTATTGCGTATCTCTGTTTGTGTAATTTCTGAAACGGGCAGACAACCTAATTTAGGGAGAATGTAAAGCCGCAAAGGAGAAAACCAATGTCCATTTTTCCCATCTCCTTTTAATTCAGCTTTACGACTTTCAAAAGCATCTAGAGCAATATCTTTTAAATAATGAAGATTGCTTATTGCCTCACGTTTTTGTTTATTACGTTCTTTAATGGGGTCACGCCCCTCACGTAAAACAGAACGCCATCCAGTTGCCAATTCACGGGCTTGTTTTAAAGAAACATCTCTTAAAGCACCCAAGCCCATTTCGCGACGACGACCATGAATGGTATAACGGTAAATCCATTGAGCACCTCCATCTTTACGTTTGTGAAGAAGCAAGCCGGCACTGTATGTTTTTGATTAGTCTTTCATTGGCTTTTTTTACAATAGCACTTGCAATCTCTGGCTTTGACATGACCTCAGAAGTTGAGGGTCCCTCTTGTTTTGCAATGGGGAATTGATCTCCATCCGCTCTTTGAAAAACATTACCATTCAGCTTTTTTAACTCAACACGCTTTGGAAAACTCTCACCTTTGATAAAAGCATGGGGTAAGATTTGTTTTTTTTCAAACAGTTGTGTAAGTCACGCCGCGTTTTGTTCTTTTGCTTTAAAAAATTTAAGAAGTATCGGTGTTCCAGAACGAATGATATCTGTCTCAAGAAACCTTGCTCTCGCCTTTTCTTTAATATAAACACCTTGCTTAACACGCTTTGATTTGGCTGATGTAGCATCAGAAATCTTCTTTTCTGCAAAGCGTTCGACTTGTTTTGCAGAGGTGTTTACAGCATTACGCAGAAAGGGGACCAATTAAGGCGAGGGGCTTGAAGACTGGTGAAGGTATCCTTCACCTGTTGAAGGTACCATTTTGGGTGGATACTTAATTTCAACTTCTAAGGCTTTTTGGGAGCAGGTGTTGATGATTGAGAGACCTTAGATGCTTTTGGCTGTTCGAGTGGAATTTCCTCTGTCACTGGTTCAGATGATGTTTGTGCTGCTTCTTGTTTTATCTGCTTAATTTGTTCAACTGCCTTGTCAGGTTTTTCTGTTGTTTTGACCTCAACAAAAAGTTTTGCAGCATTGGCGCGCTTGAGACGTGCCTAGACTTGATTGGAAACTTCAACAAATGGATTATTGGGTGTTGATGGTTCAAAGCGAACAGTGCTTTTATTGTCGCCAACAACACACATTGGCTTAGTGATGACAGCTTTCATTATGGCTCTTTTTGAGTCATAATTAATGACATCATTAGTCAATTATTGATTTTTATTCTGTGAAAAATTGATTAGCCGATTGTCAACAGAAAAAATCATGATCTTATGCTTTTTTACTTTTTACCTAAAGTTGGTGTTTTTAAACATAAAAAAGTGTAGAAAAAATTCAAGTAAGAAATGTTGATAACCTTGCTAAGACTTCATCCATAATTATATATGGAATAGTTTCCATTCTTTTTCCATTACGCGCTACTATATCTAAAGCACGCGGTTGGTCGCAGCGTATCACACCTGTTGTATGCAGCTCTGTTCCTACCAATGAAATAGCAAAATCTGCTGTTCTAGCAAAATTTTCTCCACTCGTAATGGGCAAAACAATGGGTGTTTTGTTAAACGATTAAACGCCTCCGGTGATACAATCAGTACAGGACGCGTTCCTTTTTTCTCACAAACAGAAGTTGGGTCAAGCGATACAAACCAAATTTCACCTCGCTTCATTACAAGAGCTCTCTGCCAGCAGGTTTAGCATCAAACCACTCTACATCTTTATCCGCAAAATCGTCTGAAGGATTACATTGGGCTAACAATTCTTCAAGAGTGTAATTTTGCGATATCTGTGGTTTCACAACCAATTATCCATTGTCAATAACCAAACCCACTTGCATATTTTCAGTAAGATGAAGAACATCAATCAATGCAGGCGGTATAGAGAGTATAACTGATCCTCCAACTTTACGTAATTTTGTTGTGTGCATAAAACGCCCTCTCTAATATTATATAAAAATATAACATAAAGCCCATGATTCAATAGCTTTTTATACTTTTGTGTAAAATGTTTAAGAAGCGCATTTAGAGCAATACGCAATATACTCTGAATAAAGTCAATATTTTTTTATCTCTCTGCTTATCTCGTCTATAAGAGGTTTGTAATTGAGAACGCTTTTCGGAATAGTACCATCGTAAACCCATGCTTTTACTTACGCTTTGGTACTAAAATCCGCATTCTTAGGTGTTTTGTAATACTGACCACCATCAAACTTTTCACACTCTCTTGTACCGTCTTCATATTCGTAGAGGTTGTAAAAATACTCCTCTGCTTCGTCCCCCATAGTGCATATCCAGCGCCGTTGCAGCAAATCTCTTTCGCATGGGCTGTTTACGGTTTTTTAAGAATAGATGTTTTAAAATGAACATGCTTTAATCCTAATTTTACAAATTTGTCTATTTGCCTCAAATTTGATCGTACAGAGCGTTTTATATGATAGGTTTTTTATCATAAAATCTTTAAATTGCTCTGTACGGTGCCATTTTGTCGATTTAAATGCACATCCAATCACAAAACGATCAGCAATTTTCACTAGTTTACTAACCTGCAATGTTTTTCAATGTTCCCCCAAGACCATTTAAAATCCCTTCAAGCTTTTGCTTTTCAACCAACGTGAGTGGTCTTGAATTCTCTCTCATTGCCTTTTCTTTCAGCCTTTTTTCACGGGTGTTCAAAACAGCCTTGCGTACTAGATTGGCTTTCGTCAAAAGACTATTTTCCAAATCACGACATAATCTTACGAATTCACGAGTGCTTGGAAAAAACGTATCCGATAAACCTTCTAACTCATCGCATAAAGTCCGTTTAATCGTTTTTATCAGTGACCACGCAGAAACACTTTCCAAAACCATTTCATAGGTAAGCGCCATACCTTCATGATCTGCCTGTTGCGAAATTTTTCAACCACACGAAAGCATCCGAATTGCTTTAGCTATGTTCTTTTTGCTCGCTTTTATTGAAAACAATTCGTGAAGTTGATCACAAGCATCTAAGGCAATCGTTTCCTGCTGTTGTGTCAATGCACTGCCACTCTTCAAAACCAAAGGAAACTCCGGAGCTATCATCTCGTGAATGTGTTTTAAAGTGACCTCGAGACCCGATATCAAGGGTGCTGTCTGAGATGCGTTCACCAACGCTTTTTTGCCTTTGAGAGTGATTTTCCATAGTTTTTTCCTTTCCCTAAATCCTCGATAGCTTTTTGCACCCAATTGCGCCACGTTGCTTTCCAATCCGTTTTGCGTGCATCCTTGCGTGCTCTAGATTTCCAATAATCTCGAAATTTTGCCATTTCGACTTTCACACGCTTTGGAGGCAAACCCTCTTCAATTGCGAAATCATAAACAGATTCGAAATCATCAGGGATACGACAGCCACGGTCATTTCTAACCCATTTCGCTTTTCTTCATATTATCTTACTCCTGTTAAGAGTGTGAATGTGCTGCTGGTGTTGGAGAAATATTAGGATTGATGATAAGGCGTTTGTTAGATGCAAATGACTTCGAAGAAGAGCTTAAGCATTACAAATCAGTTACAACAGAAGCTAAGCGAATTTTACCAAGCCCTGTTGTGAAAGCTGCTTAATGTTAAAAACACGACTCATTTCCTCATCCTCAAGGATGAGGAGATCAAGATTAACTGCCTCTCCATCCTAAAAGACAAGGAGGAGGTCAACGTGCTAAAAAGGTACCTCAAAAAGCAGCAATGATTCGTATTTTAGCATCATCGCTGTACCGTCTGATAGCGTTATAATAAAGTTGCGAAAGGTGGTTTAATTTTGTTGATTTTTAATAAATCATTGGAAAATAAGAGAGATTAAGATACAATGGTGCGGACGGCGGGACTTGAACCCGCAAGGTCTTCGACCGGCAGATTTTAAGTCTGCTATGTTTACCGTTTTCATCACGTCCGCGATGTGAGTTCTCTCATAAGCTATATCTTTTATTGAATCAAGAATTAATGACAAAAGAAACATTTTTCATTTTTTAGTGAAATTTTGACTGACAATAGTTTCCTTTATCGATAGAAAAAGCTTTTATAATGTAAATAAAGCGTGAAATGATTAGTGTTATGAGTCAATTTATTCAAGACGTCACAAAAGCTATGGTGGGATTGCATCACGTGTTTGCTGAAACACCACTTCAAAGAAATGATTTTCTTAGTCAAAAGTATGATGCAGAAATTTATTTAAAGCGTGAAGATTTAACACCGGTGCGGTCTTATAAGATTCGTGGTGCTTTCAATTTTGTTTCAGAAATGCTTAGCTGTATATCACCAGATTCTGCATTTGTTTGCGCTTCAGCGGGGAATCACGCGCAAGGGGTTTCTTTTGTTTGTCGTTATTTTAAACGTAAAGGCGTGATTTTCATGCCCATGACAACGCCACAACAAAAAATTGAAAAAACACGTATTTTTGGCAAAGAATTCATTGATATTCGTTTGATTGGTGAAACATTTGATCAATGTTATGAAGCTGCGCAATCCTTTGTCGTGGAGAGCGGTGGTGTAATGGCTCCACCTTTCGATGATATTCGCATTATTACAGGGCAGGCAACAGTGCTTTGTGAAGCTGCTTTACAATGGAAAAAACTCAATGGAGAAAGTGAGCCAGATTTGATGATTGTGCCGGTAGGGGGGGGTGGTTTGGCAAGTGGAGTGAGTAAGTTTTTACATGAATATGGTTGGAAAACAAAGATTCGTTTTGTTGAGCCGCAAAGAGCTGCAAGTTTGCTTGCTTGTTTGGAGAGTGGAAAACGCGTTAAGCTTGAAAGCATTGACACTTTTGTAGATGGTGCTGCTGTGGCTGAAATTGGTGCACTAAACTATACAATTCTAAAGAAATTTCCCGCTGATTCTGTCATTACGGTTCCTGAAAACCGCGTTTGTTCTACGATGGTTGAAATGCTTAATGTGGAAGGTGTGGTTCTTGAACCGGCTGGTGCTTTATCGATTGATGCGCTTAACAGTATTCCTCCTCAAGAGTTAAAGGGGAAAAAAATTCTTCTCGTTATTTCAGGAGGTAATTTTGATTTTGAGCGTTTGCCAGAAATTAAAGAGCGTTCTTTACGTTTCCAAGGGTTGAGAAAATATTTTATTTTTAGTTTTCCGCAACATCCTGGTGCATTGCGTCATTTTCTTTCCACATTATCACCAGATGATGATATTGTGCGTTTTGAATATCTTAAAAAATCAGCGAGAAACTTTGGTTCTGTATTGGTTGCGATTGAAACAAAAAAATACGGTAATTTTTGTCTTTTAGAGGAAAAATTTCAAACGTTAGGTTGGCGTTATCGTGATATTACTGATGATCAAACGTTATTTGATTTTGTTATTTGAGAAACTGAAATTTTACTAAAACAAGAAGTATAATGATGAAACCTATTTTTTATTCGGTGCTGAGTCTATTTTTCTTTTTGATTGTTGATCAACAGAGTTTAGCATCTCAGCCAACGATAGTACAAAAAGCTGAACTTTCAAGAGTCGTTGTTGATGTCAATAATGCTATAAAAAATGGGGATTTTATGTCTATTTCTCGTTATATGCCTGAGCGGCTTTATAAAGAGATGGCACATCGATTGAATACAACAGAGAGTGCTTTACGTAGTGATTTTCTTCAACAGTTGCATAGGAAATTTGAGGGGTTGCCTTCTGGTGCTTATTATTTAGATAAAGAAAATATAGAGTATTTACAAACTGATAATGGTACTTTGTATGCTTTAATTCCAACAGTTCTTGATATGAAGGATCGCATCATTCAATATAAAACTTTGGCGATTTTTGATAAAAACCAATGGTATTTAATTTATGGCGGTCAAAAAACTTTACAAAATCCAGTTTTTCTCGAGATTTATCCTGATTTTATCAAGGTACATTTACCGATGGACACAGTCATCAAAAAGTAAACGATCTAAATATTGTTTTTATTCATGATAAATGTATTTCGTAAAGTTCTTGCTTTTTTATCATAATACAAAGATAATAGAGATGAAGGCATTTAGGCTGGTTTGTTGGCTTTTTGTAAAGTGAAGTTTATACGCCTTTATCTTGATTTCAAGGTGTTCATAAGTTGCGCAAGCCGCTTTTTAGGCGTTGCTTCATTTAAAATGTCAGGGATTTCTCTTGCGCGGATTCTTGAGTGAAGAGTTCAGATGGTTACTTCTTTTGAGTTCTTCAGCTAAGGAAAGATTTTATTTTGCCTATAAAAGAAGAAAATGTTTTTACAAAGTTAGGTTTACCTACTCTTTTGATTAAAAATTTACTCATTGCTGGGATGAGTAAACCTAAACCTATACAAGAACAAGCTATTCCAGTGATGTTGAAAGGACACGATATTTTAGGTGTTGCTCAGACAGGCTCTGGAAAAACCTTGGCATTTGGTTTACCTATTTTAAGTCAGATTTTGGCTTTGGGTGATAAACGCTGTCCTAAAACTGCACGCGCTTTGATTTTAGCTCCAACGCGTGAACTTGCTGTTCAGATTGATGAAACGATCCGTACTGTGGCGAAAGGAGCACATCTTTCAACATGTCTTATTTTTGGGGGCGTATCACGTTTAAAACAAATTAAACGTATGGAAGCAGGTGTGGATGTTTTGATAGCGACTCCAGGGCGTTTGAGAGATCTTGTTCGTGAAAAGTGTGTTGATCTTTCCCAATCTCGTTTTTTGATTTTGGATGAAGCAGATCGTATGTTGGATATGGGGTTTATTCATGATGTTAAGCAAATTGCAAAGCTTTTGCATCAAGAGCGTCAGACAGCACTCTTTTCTGCAACAATGCCGAGAGAAATTGCTGTGCTTGCAAAATGTTTACTCAATGATCCGGTTAAAATTGAAGTTGTTCCTCAAGGTACTACGGCTGTAGAGATTTGCCAAAAATTATATTGTGTTCCTACGAATGAAAAAAAGAATGTTTTAAGTAAACTTTTGACAAATCCAGCTTTTGATTCGGTTATTGTTTTTACTCGAACTAAACATGGGGCAGATGCTGTCACACGTAGTTTAGAAAAGATAGGATATTTAGTCGCAACAATTCATGGAAATAAATCACAAGGTGCTCGCCAGTCTGCTTTAAAAGCTTTTCGTGAAAGATCTGTGCAGATCCTAGTGGCAACAGATATTGCTGCACGCGGTATTGATATACCAGGGATAAGTCACGTTATTAATTACGACTTACCAGATGAAGCTGAAAGTTATGTACATCGTATTGGTCGTACAGGACGTAATGGCGCATCTGGTGTAGCACTTACGCTTTTTGATGAGAAGATAGAAAGGTCCCGCTTGCGTGCTATAGAGCGCTTGATTCGTATGAAATTGGTGGCTGAGGCTGTTCCAGAACAATTTGCAGCGTTTCCAGAAAAGCCAATTGTGCGAGAAAGTAAAGAAAACGAAAACGATAAGGAACGCCGTTTTAAAAAATCTAAACGTCAAAAACAGTTTTTAGGTCGAAAAGATGATACCGCACAGTTGCAGCGGAAGAATTCTTCACCTCAAAATGAGAGGCATAAAAAAGCAAAAGCGGTGGCAAAGCGTGCAAAGACTTTTCGTTTTCGGAAATCAGTTAAGAAGGCTGCTTAGATAAAGTCTTGAAAAAAGATCATGTACAGGAGATTTTTTACTTTTGTTGATTTATTCTCAATTGAAAAGAGCTATAAAATACTCTTGTCAAAGTAAGAAGACCCTTTAGAGGTTTTCATTTTTTAGAAATAAAAACCTCTAACTGTTTGGATTTATTTGAAAATCTTTAAAAAATCATTATTGTAAGAGGCAATTATTTATTTGCTTTATTCCCATTTTTTAAAATGGGAATAAAAGTAGATTTTATTTATATAAAATTATTTTTATATAGGATGTGTTTTATCTTTAATGATGACTTTTAATTTTAAAAATTGATGTCTAATAATAACTCACTGTTTTATATATTGAATAGTTCATTATATCGTAAAATTTTTTTCATTTTGAAGCTATTTATGCGGATCAATCAAAAGTATTCACTTGCACGTTATATGTGAAATTATTGTATAAATGGACATTTGAGAAATAAATAAAATGTTCTTATAAACTCTTTCAAAGGCAAGGGGGGGGTGCTAAGATTGAGAGTTGGAAAATAGTATGATGGTATGGCTTTTATTATAAATAAAGATGGGGCTGATCAATCGATTTCATTTTTACCATTTACGGGAGTCACTGTGAAAGAGGCTTGGGGGATTTAAGAGATATCTCTTTAAAAAAGCGTGTGACTGCATAATACAATAGCGAGAATGTCATGATTTCTGAAGGCTTTCTCAGGATTCTCAACAATTTAGCTCGTTATCTTTGTTTTTACTGTAAAACACTATTAGTTTGGGAGGATATAAAGTCTACAAAACTTTATGCATTAAATTTTTTATGACAGTGTGATGAATATCCAAGGTAAGGTTGTTTGTAAAGCGTTGAAGTGGTTAGCAGGAGGAACAACCTGTTAGATAAGACGTCGGAGTGTTTACAGACTTGTTTTATGTTTTTTGCTTTTAGGATGGGGAGGAGGTTATGTGGGGTGTATGGAGATAATATATGACCTTGATTGTTGTTTCTTTCATTTTTCAAAATGATTGCTTCATGAGCAGGCTTTTAAGTTTAATTCCTTTATTGAGTACAAATCATTCTTTCTTTGGAAAAAAATATATGAGAGCGATTCATTGCTGATGGAGCTTAATAATTCATCTCTGATGAAAGAAATCGTAATTTATAATATGCAAATAATTGCTGTGTTCTCTTATAAAGGCGCGGTAGTTTGAAAAAAGTAATCTTATTTGTGCTATTTTAAAATGAATCAATTGCTTTTTGCGTTCATTGCAAAAAATACATCCGGTAGGATATTGCGTTTCTACTTTATTGCAAAAATCCTATTCCATTACTTTTATTAACGAATCCCTCACTGTAAAAAACACCTGGAAAACCAATAAGTTATTTGTGATAGAAAAGATAAAGTGGCTCCCCGGGCCGGATTCGAACCAGCGACCAACCGGTTAACAGCCGGTTGCTCTACCGCTGAGCTACCGGGGAACGGTGCCCAATCATTTAATTGAAAAGGCTATAGCTTGAAAAGGCTATAGCAAAGCAATACTGATTTGCAAAGGATAAAATTACTTTTTTTAAAAAAATATGATAAATTGTGTAATAAGAGGAAAAAAGGCGAGAGAAGATTTCTACACCTTGACGGATGCGTTGCCTTCCCTTATTGAAACCTTTATGTTTGTTGACGAGGCCTCGTGGCGGAATGGTTACGCAGAGGACTGCAAATCCTTGTATCCCGGTTCGATTCCGGGCGAGGCCTCCAGCCGATTTTAAACGAAACGGCTTTTAAGGGAGATGAGGTATAGGAAAATAGATTATTTCCCTCTATTCTTGTGAAGACACTTTTGTATGAGAGATTATACAGTTAAAATCTAATTGTTGACTGTAGCATCCTTTTTTGTAATGCCCATAGTTTAAGAGATCTTTATCCCTTATTGTCGCTGTTTGGTTTGTTTTTTGTAGGTTAGGAGAAAATATTCGTTATGGTTGCAGATTTTGCTGAGCTTCGTCGCAAAATGGTTGACAATCAAATTCGTACAGTCGATGTAACGGATTTATCAGTTCTTGAAGCCTTTTTAACGGTGTCTCGTGAAGATTTTGTATCGGAAGATATGAAAGTGTTAAGTTATCTTGATACCGATATTGTTCTATGTCCAGAGCAAGATGGGGTTCCTGCACGCTATTTGATGAAACCTGCATCTCTAGCGAAATTACTACAGCTTGCCGCTTTAAAATCATCAGATGTTGTTTTAGATATTGGTGCAAATAGTGGTTATTGTGCAGCGTTGCTTGCAAAACTTGCAGGGTCTGTGATTGCGCTGGAAAGTAATAAATCTCTCTTTGAACGTGCTCTTGAAGCTTTAGAACGTAATCAATGTGATAATGTGGTTGTCGTTCATGGTCCATTAGAGCAAGGATATGCTGTTGAGGGACCTTATGATGTGATTTTCATTGAGGGATCTGTTGATTTTATTCCTCAGGGTATTTTTGATCAAATGAAAGACTGTGGACGTCTTGTTGTGGTTGAAGGGTATGGAAATGCTGCTGTTGCACAAATCTATATAAAAGAAGATGGGATCATCTCGGCTCGTCGTGCTTTTAATCTCGCTGTAAAGCCTCTTCCTTGTTTTTTCAAAACACCTGGTTTTGTGTTTTAGTGCTTGTTTGTTTTGTGAATAAAAGATAATTTTGTAATTTATTTGGGGTTTGTTATTGTGTGTATTATGTTTAGAATAAACAAGAAGTTTCAGGCATGTTTATTACTGGTGTTGAGTGTTTTACTATCAGAGACTGTTTGTGCTGAAACATTGATGGATGCCTTTTCTAAGGCTTATAAATATAATGCTAAGTTGAATAGTGAACGTGCAGCTGTGCGTATATCCAGTGATGATGTTGTCATTGCGCGATCAGGGTTATTGCCACAAGTTGAGGGGGTTGGGAACTATGGGCGGAATAAGTCTTTTACAGGTCCTTATGTCACTTCTGGATCTATAGGCGTGAGATTAAATCAAAGATTATTTGATGGTTTTATCACGCAAAATATCTTTTCTTCAGCTCAAGTTAAGTTGCAGGCTCAGCGTGAATATCTTCGTAATGTTGAACAAAATACGTTTCTAGAGGTGGTGACCGCTTATGCTAATGTCTATCACGCACGTCGTGTTGCCGATCTTCGGAGAGAAAATTTGGCAGCTCTTGAGGAACACGTTCGTTCCAATAAAGCAAAATTTGATGTGGGTGAAGGAGGGCATGTTGATCTTGCCCAAGCTCAAGCTGCACGTTCCGTGGCGGTTTCAGAGCTGAGTCTTGCTCGTGCTGATGTAAAAGCAGCAGAGGCAGTGTATCGACAAGTTATTGGTTCTGATCCTGAAAAGTTAAAACGCCCACCCATAGCCAATGATTTTCCCGTCAACCTTGATATGGCTTACCAAATGAGTGTTGTGATGCATCCAGCAATCCTTTATGCTAAATATTTAGTTGATGCGAGTGCTTATAATGTAAAGGCGAAAGAAGGGGCATTGCTCCCTAAAGTTGATTTTTCTGCAACAGCATCTTATAATCGAATCTACAGCGGGGTTGGAGAAGATGGCGTTTCTAAATCTGTAGGATTGTCAGTAAGTGTCCCAATCTTTGAAGGAGGGCGTACGTCTGCGCAAATTCGCCAATCAAGGGAACAGCTTGGACAGGCGCAGCTTCAACTCGATTTGGCGCATAGTAATACGAGGCAAGCACTGACTTCTGCTTGGTTTCAGTTGGAGGGTGCACGCTCATCTGTTATTGCTTACCGTGAAAGTGTTCGTGCTGCTGAAATTGCTCTGAAAGGTCGTGTTCAAGAAAATCGCGTAGGGCAAGCAACGACGCTGGATGTTTTAAATTCTCGTACTCTATTGATTAATGCTCAGATTGCGCTTGCAATGGCGGAGCGTAATGCTGTTGTGGCGAGCTATAGTGTTCAATCTTCTATTGGTAAATTGACTGCAAGTTATTTAGGTTTAAAAACAATTAAATATATCCGATAATGTATAAAAGTATCTCTTTAATCTTAAATTATTTTAGTTTTTAAAAGATTAGTAAATCAACAGTTGAATATGTTAAAAAATATTGCGGCGAGATATTATCTTTATAAAGTGTAGAAAACTGTGTGTAGCGCCCTCTTTATGACAAGCATATTTGAAAATATCGTGGGAGGCATGTTGATCTTATAATTCTTTTGCATACACTGAAAATATGATTCTATTTGTTGTTGCGTCTTTGAGAGGTTGTAAAGTATGGTACAGAGTTCAAGCGTGTTACGTGAGCCAAGTATGGATGAAATTTTAACATCTATTCGTGAAATAATCGAAGAAAATGCGGTTCAATCTGATCACTTTTTAAATGAAGATGTTGCAGTGAATGCTTCAGAAGTTGCATCAGAGAGTATTTATGATACAGCCTTATCGGTTGATGATGCTATGAAAGCTTTAGCTGATCGTATTGGTCTTTCATCTGAAAATCAAGGGGGGAAGATAACGCAAGAGAAAGAGGATATAGAGGCAGAAAATAATACAGTTGGTATGGATATGCAAAAGATGAAGCTTTCTTCTGAAGAACGGAATTCTGTTTATAAAGCAAAAGAATATGAAGATGAGATAAGGAAATCACAGTCAGATGCAGGAAGGGGTGGTCATGTGGAATTGTCTGCATATTGTATTTCTTCTGCAGAAAAGATTGCAAAGGATGTGTTGCGTCCGGCTATAGCAGAATGGTTACAGTCTAAATTGCCTATTTTGCTGGAAGATATTTTGCGTGAAGAGATTGTGAAGGCGATTAAAAAATCGTCTTAATTATTTTTATGTTTTTCATTTTATGGGGATTTTGTTTGCGATTTTGCGAGCTCTCTAGTGAATGGCTGAGATTCACGAGATTCTGATCAGGTTTTGATCATATATTGTGTTTTTCAGCGGCGTTATGGATGGATAGAATGTTAGAAAAAAACTATGATGCTTCCTCTATAGAGCAACGGGTTGCAAAGAGATGGGAGACTCGTGGGGCTTTTAAAGCGGGAGCTGGTTCTAAAAGCGATGCAGAGCCTTTTTGCGTTATGCTTCCACCTCCTAATGTTACAGGCTCACTTCATATGGGGCATGCGCTCAATACGACAATTCAAGATATAATAGTTAGATTTCAGCGGATGCGTGGCAGAAATGTGTTGTGGCAGCCTGGTATGGATCATGCTGGGATTGCTACACAAATGGTTGTGGAGCGTCAACTTGCAGAACGTCAAGAGCCAACGCGTCAAGAAATGGGGAGAGAAAAGTTTATTGAGCGTATTTGGGAATGGCGTTATGAAACTGGAGGCGTTATTGCAAACCAGTTGCGTCGCCTTGGGGTTTCATGTGATTGGTCGCGTGAGCGGTTTACAATGGATGAGGGGTTGTCGCAGGCGGTTCGTGAAGTCTTTGTCACGCTTTATAAGCAAGGGTTGATATATAGGGATAAGCGTCTCGTTAATTGGGATCCTAAATTGTTGACAGCTATTTCAGATCTTGAAGTTGAGCAAAAAGAAGTTCAAGGACATTTGTGGCACTTTAGATATCCACTTGAAGGTAAAACTTTTGATCCAAATGATGCTACAACTTTTATAACAGTGGCGACAACACGACCAGAAACAATGCTTGGTGATACAGGAATTGCTGTTAATCCTGAAGATGAGCGTTATAAAAATCTTATCGGTAAAAATGCTCTTTTGCCGCTTGTTGGTCGTAGGTTATTAATTGTGGGTGATAGCCATGCTGATCCTGAGGCTGGAAGTGGTGCTGTAAAAATCACACCAGCTCATGACTTTAATGACTTTGAAGTAGGACAGCGTAATCATTTACGCTTGATCAATATTTTTACCCAAAAAGCCGAAATTTTTCTTCGTGAAAATGAAGCATTTTTCGATGGTTTGATTTTATCAGATGAATTAAAAATGTTAGTAGAAAATCTCGATAAATCTGATCGTTTTGTTGCTCGCCAGAAGATTATTTCTTTGATGGAAGAACAGGGATATTTAGCTTCTGTTGATGATCATACCCATATGGTTCCTCATGGAGATCGCAGTGGTGTCCCTATTGAGCCTTTTTTGACAGATCAATGGTATGTTCATGCTGCTGAATTAGCAAAGCCAGCGATAGAGGCTGTTCAACAAGGAAAAACGCAGTTTGTTCCCGATAACTGGAAAAAGACTTACTTCAATTGGATGCAGAATATTCAACCTTGGTGCATTTCTCGCCAATTATGGTGGGGACATCAGATTCCTGCTTGGTATGGTCCTGATGGAGCGGTTTTTGTTGAAAAAAGTGAAAAAGAGGCTTTAGATTCAGCTTTTGCTCATTATGGTGAGGTTGTTGACTTAATCCGTGATCCGGATGTTTTAGATACGTGGTTTTCATCAGCTCTTTGGCCTTTTTCAACATTAGGATGGCCAAATAAAACGACTGAATTATCTACTTTTTACCCAACATCTTTATCTGTGACAGGATTTGATATTATTTTTTTCTGGGTTGCTCGTATGATGATGATGGGACTTCACTTTATGGGTGACGTTCCTTTCCCAACGGTTTATGTGCATGCTCTTGTGCGGGATCAAAAGGGCGCAAAGATGTCAAAATCAAAGGGAAATATTATTGATCCCTTAGAGCTTATTGATCAATATAGTGCTGATGCACTTCGATTTACTTTAGCTATTATGGCAGCACAAGGTCGTGATGTAAAACTTGATGTTTCCCGTATTGCTGGTTATCGTAATTTTGCTACGAAATTGTGGAATGCTACCCGATTTGCACAGATGAATGGTGTGAAGCATGATCCAGCTTTTAAACCAGAACAAGCAAAACTGGCGCTTAATCGTTGGATTTTAACAGAGTTATCTAAAACAATTTCAGCAGTTACGACTGGTATTGAACACTATAAATTTAATGAGTCAGCTGCCACTCTTTACCGTTTCATTTGGAATACATTATGTGATTGGTATTTGGAGCTTCTCAAACCTATTTTTCAGGGGGAAAATGAAGATGCTAAAAATGAGGCTCAAGCTTGTACTGCTTGGGTTTTAGATGAAGTTTATAAACTTCTTCATCCTTTTATGCCTTATATGACGGAAGAGTTGTGGTCTCTTACAGAAACGCAAGCCATCAAGCGTGAGGATATGCTCGCATTGACAAAATGGCCAGAGGAAACATTGATAGATGAAGAAGCTGCTGATGATATTAATTGGCTTATTGATGTCGTCACTGGGATTCGGTCTGTACGTTTTGAAATGAATATTCCAGTGGCGACACAAGCACCTCTTGTTGTTGTTGAAGGAGGGGAAGTAACACGAGAGCGTGTGAAGCGTTATGATGCACTTCTTAAAAAATTAGCGCGTATTGAAGTTATTGATTTCTCTGATAAAGTTCCGGAAGTATCAGCACAAATGATTTTGGGAGAGGCTGTTTTTTGTTTACCATTAGGACAGTTGATTGATTTGGAGGCTGAACGTGTTCGTTTGAGGAAGGATGTCAGTAAAATTGAACAAGATATTGAAAAAATATCGCTTAAGTTAAACAACCCCAAATTTATAGCAAATGCAAAAGCAGAAATTGTTGAGCGTGAGCGGAACAGGGTTGTAGAACTGCGTGCAGCGCAGAAGAAAATATTTGTTGCTTTAGAGCGGTTAGAT
Organism: Bartonella sp. CL100XZDX; assembly: GCF_042195375.1. Lineage (NCBI taxonomy): Bacteria > Pseudomonadati > Pseudomonadota > Alphaproteobacteria > Hyphomicrobiales > Bartonellaceae > Bartonella > Bartonella sp. CL100XZDX. The sequence goes on from NZ_JBHIOH010000021.1 coordinate 16,022, forward strand.
TGATTTCAACTTTTTCTTTTGTTAGTTTTTCATGAACGATCATAAAATCTCTACTGAAATCCATTGTTTTATGTTTATCATTAAAGAGACATCTTTTAAGGCGTCCAAGCCTATTCCACGACGTAGATCATGAATGGTATAACGGTAAATCCATTGGGCTTCCCTTCTTTATGCTTGTGAAGTAACAAGCGCCGGCACCATTCTGTCCAATCCGGACAGCCCTTGGCACTTAAGACCGTTCATAAGAGGCATTTTTAGTTCTTTCTTACACAGAGTTTTTATCCACATAGCTTTCTCTGCTTGTAATGTGCAAGCGGATGATTTTGATTGATTTAACATGGAGCACGTTTGGAATGAGAGAATCTTACGATATTCGAGGGCCTCATTCAACATGCAAAAAGGAAATTATAATTATAAATCAATTTCTTGCTTTATTACTGTAAAATATCATCATTTAGAGTAGCAATATAAGGTATGTAAAATTACACATGTGGTATTTTTTTGTATGAGTGGTGAGTATTCTAAGGTAGAACTTGTGTGTAAAGTATGAAGTAACCCCATGTGAAATGATGTCAGGTGCAATCCGTTAAATAAAAAGCTGTATTGTTTATAGATTGACGGAGACAAAAAACTTCATCCTTAAGGTGGTAAGGCAGTCGTGAAGTTATAAGTTAATTATCATCATTATATTTATCCATCTTTCGTATTGTTTTTTATACTTAAACGCTTACCATTCATCATGTATTCTCTTCGTTCTCAAGTTGTTGTTTAATGCACGTTATTTTATTGAACGATTTTTGCTCATACGTATAAAATTTTAAGATCGATAAATCTTAGAATGTTAAAGGATGTGTTACAAAATATAGAATGATGATTTATATTTAAAAATCAATTTGTTATATATAAAAATGGATACTTAATTTTATCGAACATTTTGGATGGTTTTTATCTATTTGTTTTTTCTTTTAAAATTTTTACTTTAAAATTGCGTATGCTTCTTACTAAGAAAAAGAGTTTAAATATCTACAAAGAAATTCGTAACAGATATAATCATTAAAATTGAGGTAGGGGGAAATGGTTAATAGGTTTCAGATATGGAAAAAAGTCACGATTGTTGTGATTTTAGGGGGATTCTTTTCGACTGTTTATGTAATAGATGTCAATAGCTTGCAAGAAGCGAATGATGGTTCGTTTTATTTTTTAAAACGTGGCATGTCTGCTTATAAAAATGGGCATATAAATCAGGCTATTGCAGCATTACGTTGTGCAGCTAAGAGAGGCCATATTGGTGCGAATTGGAAACTTGGCTCTATCTATGCAAACGGTGATGGTGTCTCTAAAAATGATTATAAGGCATATAATTTTTTTGCATATATTGTTGAAAAAGGTGCTGATCTTGGTTCAGAGGATGAAAGTTATGTTTCTGACGCATTGGTTAAACTTGCGGGATATATAAAAAAAGGTATTCCTCAATCACCTGTGAAACCTGATCCTTCTTATGCTGCTCATCTTTATATGCAGGCTGCGGTAAACTATGGAAATCCTAAAGCTCAGTATCATTTAGGAAAAATATTTTTAAAGGGAGAGGGAAGGGAGAAAAATCTTATACAAGCAGCACGATGGTTTCAACTTTCAGCAAAAAAAGGAAATCCTTCCGCCCAAGCAATGCTTGGAAATATACTGCTTAAAGAAGGAAAAATTGTCCGTGGGGCAGCAATGTTAACTGCTGCCTATGAAAAAGCTAACGTAAAAGACAAAAATTGGATTCACCCTTTGCAAGAAGAGGCTTTTGCTCTTTGTAATGAATCTGAGAGACGTACAGCAATTTCACTGGTTGCTGAGATTTTAAAGAATAACAGTTTTTAAACATCTGATTGTAATATTTTTACATTCTCTCATCTTATATTAAACTCTGTTTCCTTGTATACAAGTTCATAGTAAAGATAGCTTTTTTTGATAATCTAACGGCTAATGACTTAGGATTTTAGACAAAAATTCTTGCGTTCTTGGTTTTCTTGCTTGCGGATCAGAAAAGAACTCTTTAGATGAGCAGTCTTCAAGAATTGTTCCTTGATCTATGAAAATAACACGCTCCGAGACTTTTTGTGCAAATCCCATTTCATGGGTTACACAAATCATCGTCATACCTTCTTCTGCTAAGCTAATCATGACATCGAGTACTTCACCTACCATTTCAGGATCTAGAGCAGATGTTGGTTCATCAAAAAGCATGACAAGTGGATCCATAGTTAAGGCACGTGCAATAGCAACACGTTGTTGTTGCCCTCCAGAAAGTTGACCAGGATATTTATCTTTGTGTTCAATGAGTCCAACGCGTTCAAGATATAACAATCCGCGTTCAAGTGCTTCTTTTTTGCTTCGTTTTAGGACTTTGATTTGTGCAATTGTCAAATTTTCTGTGACAGATAAATGGGGGAAAAGCTCGAAGTGTTGAAACACCATTCCTACCTGACTTCGCAATTTAGGCAGATTCGTTTTTTTTGAATGAACAGGTATTCCATTAATCCAAATTTCACCTTTTTGAAAAGGGACGAGAGCGTTAATAGTTTTAATGAGTGTTGACTTTCCGGAGCCTGATGGACCACAAACGACAACGACTTCTCCTTTATTAATGTTGGTTGTACAGTTTTTAAGGACTTTAATTTCGCCATACCAATTAGAAACATTTTTTATTTCGATCATATGAGTAGACATTTTTTTTCCTGTTAGCGAATAATGGATACTTTTTTTTGTAAATACAAAACTATTTGTGACAGTGTAAAACAGATAACAAAATAGAAAATAGCTGCTAAGATATAAGCTTCTTGCTTTACACCAAAATTATTAGCAGCAATATCAAAACCATTCAAAAGGCTATGACCACTGATGGCATAAACAAGGGTTGTATCCTGAAAAAGGATAATAACTTGTGTTAAAAAGACTGGAAGCATATCTCTAAAGGCTTGAGGAAGAATGACAATGTACATACTTTGCCAATATGTCATTCCAAGAGCTTGTCCTGCATATTTTTGTCCTTGCGGAACTGAATTGATTCCAGCACGCATAATCTCAGCAAAATAAGCCGTTTCAAATGCGGTAAAGGTAATGAGTGCTGATTTATTTGCACCGATGGATATACCGGTTAAAAAAGGCAGAAGCACGAAAAACCATAAGATAACCATCACAAGTGGTATTGAACGCATAGCTGTTATGTAACCTATTGCAAACCAAGAAAGAAGTTTTATGGAAGAAAGGCGCATCATTGCTAAAAGCGTACCGAAAACAAACCCCAACACCGTTGCAAAAAGAGTTAGAAAAACGCTAAAGAGTAAACCTGATAAAATGTAAGAACGAAATACATCAAAGGTAAAAAAGGAAAAATCAAAATCGGAAAAATTGAAAGGAGAATAAAGTCCAAACTGAGAGCTTATGAAATTCATCATATTCAATTTCCCTTTGTTTGAAAATTAGGAATTTTGAGTATTTGTTCAATGACTGTCATCACAATGAATACGAATAAGGCTATTAGAATATAAAGAGCCGTAACAAGTAAATAATTTTCGTAAACATGGCTTACCTCTTCAATTGCTTGGTATTGAAATTGCATGAGCTCATTTATTGAAACGGCGAATGCTATAGACGAATTTTTCACAATGCCCATTGCTTCTGAAGTAAGAGGTGGCATAATTGCACGTATAGCACGTGGTAGTATAATATAGCGATAACTTTGATAAGTTGTAAACCCCATTGCCATAGCAGCATAGCGTTGTCCAGAAGGAATCGCTTCAATGCCTGAACGAACCTGTTCTGCAATGCGTGCAGATGTAAAGAATCCCAATGCGCATGTTATTAAGAGAATGGGGGAAAAATTCATCGCTGGTGGATAAATCTTCGGAACAACAAAATACCACAAAAACACTTGTACAAGGAGGGGAATATTACGCATAATCTCTACCCAAATAGTACCGATAGTGCGAAATATATAATTGGTTATGGATGTTTTGGGTAAAGTGCGCATTGTTCCTATAACAACACCACACAATACAGCTAATATAAGTGAAGTGATAGACAATATAACCGTATTTTTAAAGCCATCGAGAAGTGTATCTAAATAGGTATGGCTCACGCCGGGAGTCCCCAAGCATCCTGTTACCAATGTTTGAGTAAGGTCATCTCTACAAAGGAAAGAAAAGTCCATTAATTGATATTCCCTCAAATTAGTCATTCACAAATAGGGCAATAAACCAAGCGCATCTACATAGGCCAAATTTATTAAAAAGTGAATTAAAATATAAACCACACTCAATTTCAAAAGAGTGTGGTTCTTTTTTATTAAATTCTATAAATCTTTTTCTGCGTAGCTTTCTCGAGGTTTATTATTTGGGTGATCCCAAGCATATCTTGTTTGTTTTGACAAGGGAAGGTTCATAACAGTGTTAGCAGGTGGGATCGGTTTCATAAACCACTTATTATAAAGCTTTTCCAGTGATTCATCTTTAATCTGACGTACGATACTATCGTTGATTGTTTGTTCAAATTTTTTGTCATTTAATCTGAGCATACAGGCAATAGGTTCGACTGAAAGTACAGTATCAAGAATGACATAATCAGATGGATTCTTTGATTTAGCAATATGTCCAGCAAGAATTGAAGCGTCCATGACAAAAGCATCTGCCTTACCAGATTCTAATAACAAAAAACTATCTCCGTGATCTTTCCCCTTTAAAACTTTAAACTGAATGTTTTTTGCACGTTTATTTTTACGAATAAGTTGAACAGATGTTGTACCGGTGGTCGTTGCAACTGTTTTTCCATTTAAATCCTCAAGAGATTTAATGTTAGAGTTTTTCTTTACAGCAATCCGAACCTCCTCAATGTATGTCGTATAAGCAAATGCTGCTTCTTTACTGCGGGCAAGATCATGTGTTGTTGAGCCGCACTCAAAATCATAGGTTTTATTTTTTAAGAGAGGAATTCTATTTTGAGAAGTGATGGGAAGATAATGAATTTTAATTGGTTTACCAATTTTTTTTGAGATATCATCAATGATCCGTTCTGCCATTTCTGTATGAAAACCTACATATTTATTATTACCAAGGGCGTAGGCTAAACCAGATGATTCACGGACACCTAAAGTAATTTCCCCTGTTCGTTTTATTTTTTCAAGAGTATCATGTTCAGCATGTGCGAAACTTGAGAATCCAATGGCCGTTGCTGCAATAAGCATTAACAATGATTTCTTCATTTATGTCCTCCATTCATTTATTTTTATTTTAGTTGCTTAAGATATACTGTTTATATGCTGTAGCATAGTTATTATTTTTGAGTGGATTTTTTTTGTTGTCTCATGAAATGAGGATTGTACTTTCTTAATTGATATTAAGGTGAATCCAAACAGGAACGTGGTCGGATGGTTTTTGATATCCCCTTACTTCTGCTTGGCTATGAGCGCAAATTAGTTGATCAACAGCTTCTGGTGATAATAATAAATGATCAATGCGAATCCCATTATTCTTAGGCCAGGCACCTGCCTGAAAATCCCAAAAACTGAAGGAGGGAGTATCGGTGACATTCCGGATAGCATCATAAAAACCTAAATGAAGAATACGTCGGAATGCTTTTCTTGTTTCTCCAAGAAATAAGGCATCTTGATACCATTCTTGAGGTTTTTTTGCATCTAATGGAGCGGGGATGACATTATAATCACCCGCTAGAATAAGGGGTTCTTCATACGCAAGCAATGATTTTGCATGTGTATATAATCTTTCCATCCATTCTATCTTATAGGAATATTTTTCACTCTCAATAGGATTCCCATTTGGCAAATAGAGAGATACAACACGAACAACACCTTTGTTTGTTGAATAAACTGCTTCAATGTAACGTGTTTGTTTATCATTATCATTGCCTGGTAATCGACGGATCACTTCATCTGGTGTTTTTTTAGAGAGAATCGCAACGCCATTAAAACTTTTTTGTCCGTGTGTTTCTATATGGTAACCTAAACTTTCAATTGCATCGCGTGGAAAATTTTCATCAATACTTTTAATTTCCTGTAAACAGACTATGTCCGGCTGGCTTTGCTGCAGCCATTGACATAATGTTTCATGTCGTGCTTTTATCCCGGCAATATTCCACGTTGCTATTTTCATGGCGCTCATCATTAGATATCAAATATGCAATTCAATTTACTGCATTTATGTTTTACTACAGTCATATCGCTACTTTTTTTTATTTATAGGGGATATTACTTATGGTAAATTGATTTATCAAGAGTAGCGGTAAAAGCAAATTTAAAGCTTTAAAATTTAATTTATTTTCATTTTTAAAAACTTTCTGTTGTTTAGTTCTTGACGAATGTACGTGTTCTCGCTATTAGAGATGGATATAGCCGATGTGGGTGTAATCAGGTACTTTGGATATGAACCGGAAGATTATTCACAGGTGTTAAGAAGATTAAAAGTAAATCCTAGTGCAAAAGGCTACTGCCTTCTCTGCTTATGGTCGGGTAAACTGTTTTTTGCAGGTGTGCCCGATTTTGTGTGTAGACTTAAATATCTGTTCCGATTCTGTTGGGGTGGATGGAAATGAAAATAGAAAAGCCCGATTGGGTGAGAAGAATATAGATCAAAAAGAGGAAGGTTGCATGCCTACCGTAAATCAGTTGATTCGTAAGCCGCGTGTGGCGCCAGTTAAACGTAATAAGGTTCCTGCTCTGCAGTCGAATCCGCAGAAGCGTGGTGTTTGTACGCGTGTTTATACAACAACGCCGAAGAAACCTAATTCTGCTCTTCGTAAAGTTGCTAAAATTCGCTTGACGAATGGATTTGAGGTGATTGGTTATATTCCTGGAGAGGGACATAATCTTCAAGAGCACTCTGTTGTGATGATTCGTGGTGGTCGTGTAAAAGATTTGCCAGGAGTTCGTTATCACATTATTCGTGGTTTGCTTGATACCCAGGGTGTCAAGAATCGTAAACAGCGTCGTTCAAAGTATGGCGCAAAGCGTCCAAAATAATATTGAGAGACAAAGCCAATGTCCCGTCGTCATAGAGCAGAAAAGCGTGAGATTAATCCAGATCCAAAATTTGGTGATTTGGTTATTATGAAATTTATGAATGCCATTATGTTTGATGGTAAAAAATCAGTTGCAGAGCGTATTGTTTATGGTGCACTCGATTCTGTAGAAAAAAGAGTAAAAACAGATCCTGTGGCTCTATTTCATCGGGCCTTAGAGAATGTTGCTCCTCATATTGAGGTTCGTTCACGCCGTGTTGGTGGTGCTACTTATCAAGTTCCGATTGATGTTCGTCCTGATCGTCGTCAGGCTCTTGCTATTCGTTGGTTGATTGCGGCGGCGCGTGGTCGAAATGAAACGACGATGGTTGAGCGTTTATCTGGTGAATTGATGGATGCGGCTAATAATCGTGGTTCTGCCGTGAAAAAGCGTGAAGATGTTCATCGTATGGCTGAAGCTAATCGTGCTTTTTCTCACTATCGCTGGTAGAAGTTTTAAACAAGGCAAATATAATGGCTCGCGAATATAAAATTGAAGATTATCGTAATTTTGGTATTATGGCGCATATTGATGCTGGTAAGACTACGATGACTGAACGTATTCTGTTCTATACCGGTAAGAATCATAAAATTGGCGAGACCCATGATGGTGCTTCTACGATGGATTGGATGGAGCAGGAGCAGGAGCGCGGTATTACGATTACGTCTGCTGCGACAACGACGTTTTGGGAAGGGCAGGACGGTCGGAAGCGTCGCTTTAATATTATTGATACGCCAGGGCACGTTGATTTTACGATTGAAGTTGAGCGCTCTTTGCGTGTTCTTGATGGCGCAATAGCCTTGTTGGATGCAAATGCTGGTGTGGAGCCTCAGACGGAAACTGTTTGGCGGCAAGCTGAGAAATATCGCGTGCCTCGTATGGTTTTTGTTAATAAAATGGACAAAATAGGAGCTGACTTTTATCGTAGTGTGGAGATGGTTGGTTCTCGGTTGGGTGCTAAAGCGCTTGTTTTGCAGTTGCCGATTGGTGCTGAAAATGACTTTGAAGGTGTTGTTGATCTTGTAGAAATGAAGGCTTTAAAGTGGGATGGTTCTATTGGTGCCTCGGCGGTGATAAGTGAAATTCCCTCTGATTTAAAGGGGAAAGCTGAAGAATATCGCGAAAAATTGATTGAGATGGCTGTGGAGGTTGATGAAGCAGCGACAGAGGCTTATTTAGAGGGTGTTATGCCAACCAACGAGCAGCTTGTTTCTCTCATTCGTAGGGGGACAGTAGAAGTTCAGTTTCATCCGGTTCTTTGTGGTACGGCTTTTAAAAACAAGGGGGTGCAGCCACTTTTGGATGCTGTTGTTTCCTATCTTCCTTCTCCAGTTGATATTCCGGCGATTAAGGGTATTGATGTAAAGACTGAGGCTGAGACGACACGCGAATCTTCTGATGATGCTCCGCTATCTATGCTTGCTTTTAAAATTATGAATGATCCTTTTGTTGGTTCATTGACGTTTTGTCGTATTTACTCAGGTAAAGTTCAGAAAGGTATTTCTCTTGAGAATACTGTGAAAAAGAAGAAAGAGCGTTTGGGGCGTATGCTTCAAATGCATTCAAATTCTCGTGAGGATATTGAAGAAGCTTTTGCTGGTGATATTGTTGCTCTTGCAGGACTTAAGGAGACGACAACAGGGGATACTCTTTGTGATCCTTTGAAGCCTGTTATTTTGGAGAGGATGGAATTTCCAGAGCCTGTTATTGAGATTGCAATTGAGCCGAAAACAAAAGCAGATCAAGAAAAAATGGGTATTGCTCTTAACCGTCTAGCGGCCGAAGATCCTTCATTTCGTGTTAAATCGGATGAGGAATCTGGTCAGACTATTATAGCTGGAATGGGTGAGCTTCATCTTGATATTATTGTTGACCGTATGCGGCGTGAGTTTAAGGTTGAAGCGAATGTTGGGCAACCTCAAGTTGCTTATCGTGAGTCAATTACTAAAATGGCGGAAATTGATTATACGCATAAGAAGCAATCGGGTGGTGCCGGTCAATTTGCTCGTGTGAAAATTGTTTTTGAGCCTCATGATGGTGATGACTTTATTTTTGAGTCAAAGATTGTTGGTGGTGCTGTTCCTAAAGAATATATTCCCGGCGTCCAAAAGGGGATTGAGAGTGTTATGGGGTCAGGTCCTCTTGCGGGCTTTCCTATGCTTGGTGTAAAAGCGACTCTCATTGATGGTGGTTATCACGATGTTGATTCTTCGGTTTTGGCTTTTGAGATTGCGGCTCGTGCGGCTTTTCGTGATGGGGCAAAGAAGGCTGGTGCACAGCTTCTTGAACCGATCATGAAGGTGGAAGTTGTTACACCAGATGATTATGTTGGTGATGTTATTGGTGATCTCAATTCTCGTCGGGGACAGATTTCAGGAACTGAAGCGCGCGGCATTGCAACGGTTGTGAATGCAATGGTTCCTTTGGCGAATATGTTTGGTTATGTGAATACTCTTCGCTCTATGAGTCAGGGGCGTGCGCAGTATACAATGCAGTTTGATCATTACGAGCCTGTACCTTCGGCTGTTGCTTTGGAGATTCAAAAGAAATACGCGTAATTTCAGGTTGGTAATTAATTTTTAACTTAGTCCTTGGCTTGGACGGAAAATGGAGAGCTCAAATGGCGAAGAGCAAGTTTGAACGAACAAAACCGCATGTTAATATTGGTACGATTGGTCACGTTGATCATGGGAAGACCTC